>CAJTRC010000004.1 GCA_910578365.1 uncultured Muribaculaceae bacterium | reverse complement strand
ATGATTTCACTGACCTATACATCAAGAATGTCGCAAAGAAACTAAACCTCAGGCCACGGAAAAAACTCGGTTTCTCAAACCCGAAAACCGAGTTCTTCAAACAAATCGCTAATTTTGCACTTGCCAGTTGAACCTGCGTTTACGGGGCGGCTCCATTATTTTTTTGTAAAAACGTCAAAAAAATTTCGTGAATTGAAAAAAAAATCATAACTTTGCACTCGCTAATGCGAAAGCAAGCGCTTATCGCGCCAATCGGGGTGTAGCACAGTTGGCAGCGCGCCACGTTCGGGACGTGGAGGTCGGAAGTTCGAGTCTTCTCACCCCGACCCTTTAAGGGTCAAAATCCCTGCAACTAATCAAGTTGCAGGGATTTTCCATTTTTTACCGGAACATACGCCGTATTTTAAATTCGAAATGGATTGTTTTTTATATTGGCATGATTCGTAGTATTGTAGAGCCTAAATTGCCTAATTTTTGGCTTGAGCCAGAATGGGTAAGAATTTTCACATAAAACACTATTTGTTATAGTTATATGTCATCTTCAATTTTTGCATTTCTATGATACCCATGTCGAACAAAAGAATCAACAAAAATTAGTTCTTTGTACCATTCGCCGGACTCGTTCTTTTTGTTTTGCATACGGAAGAAACCACGCACATAGATGTCGTTATCGTTTATGATTTTGCGAAACCATTTGGAATCCATGACAATGACTTTTTGTCCAGTCTGATTGACAACTTTCTTCTTCACTATATATTCAAGCGGTGTTCCCTCAATGGCAGTGAACTCCCCTTGTGGTATAGTGATTGTTTCGACCTCTACATAGCGTTTAACAGCGACATAAGTGGCGACAAATCCTGCAATAAAAGCTAATTTACGCTGCCGCTCTTGTAATGAACCTGAGAATAACATATCATCAGCTATTACAGTATTCGCAATCCCCACGCCTATACTATCAATAGCACTAACATTACATGTGTAGAAATTGAAAACACTATTGCCGTTATGTTCGGTAAAATGCCATATATGCAACTGATTACCTCCGAACCAATATACAATGGAAACATTATCTCGACATAGTAGTATTCCACACTCATTTTTTTCGCAAAAATCTTTAAACAACTGCGGCATAATCTTGTCGAATGACCGGTGGCTCTTATACATCACTTCCTCAAAAGAGGGCATTAGGAGTTCTGGCAAGCCCCAATCTGGCGCTTGCTTTCGGATGTTATCCAACTCGATAAGACTGTTTCCGAGGATGGATTGATTTATAGGATGCGACACAGGTGCAATCAACAAGTTCTTTGGTGATTGCTTCATATCGGAATTAAGCAGCCAAGTTATAATGGAGCGCTCTCTTATTCGCATAACACACTCCGAATGTTAAAATATGACTTCTTGCAATTTTTCACCAAACTCATGCAGTTCGGTCGATTCCGAGATTGCCTCCATGATTTTATTAATAGCATAGAAATCTTCCTCTGTGTATGCTGATTCCACATTGAAATCTTTATCGCAGAAGAATACGTATTCTCCAAATAAATCAAGTGTCCCTGCACCATTGAGGCTTTTAAATTTGTGATATACCTTCCAACCATTGAAATCCCCAATCTTCTGCAACGCCTCTGCTTCCAAATAAGATTGTCGGCTTTTAATCTTGGAGAATTGGTTTTGAATACGGTCTATTGTCTTATCCAAAAGTTGTTGATTGTTATCTCGTTCTTCTTTTGCCCTGCGATATTCTCCCTTACTATACGCCGATGAATATCCGCTTGGACACCATATCTCCATAGAACTTTCTGCTCCTTCAACTTTATGTGCATATTCTTGCGCAGAGTTGACAAGTCGCAACATATCCAATGTGAGTTCAATTGCTTCCTTATCTGTTGATAGTGCAACAAAAGAACTATCAACTTTTGTTTGCAGTGGCTCATAACTATCAAAATGATATAAAACACCTTTAAGGTAATTAGCCGCCATTTCTTGTGCCTTTTCCTCTTTGGATTTTCCACAAGAACATAACCCTATAAGGGAAACAAGAGTTATAATCAAGGTTTTCGTTTTCATATCGCAGGGTTTAGATTGATTGATATTGTTCTACTTGCAACTCCTTAAGCAGACTAATTAAAAACACAAAGCGTGGAACTGCATGCCACGTCTTAGAATGGAGGCCCTGAGAAAGCCTGTGAGCAGATGTAACAATAGCAGCCCACGCCGTAGCGTGAGAACCACTATGCCACTCTTGCTCTGTCGAAGTTTCTCAGGTTTCCACTCTCAAGAGATTAGCATAACGCTTCTTATTTTTTCAAAATGTCATGATGGGAACTTCTCCCAATCAGGTGCAAAGTTACGACTTTTTGTGATGCAAGTCAATAGGTCGGGCAAAAGAAACTAAAATTGAGGTTGCATTTTATTACTGAAATAAACCGTAATGCAGAAAACGACTGTACCCACAAAGCAACTGCGTGTGGACTTATCAGATATTCACTACCACTATTTGTTTCGCACCAAGGCGAGCTTCAAGATACTTTACAAGCTTATCGTGGTCGGCTTTAAGCAATGGAGTGCTCGTTCTTATCATAGCCACGGCTGTAGTATCGGCGTTAAGCGTGTCGGCAGGTGACACAAACACGGTATTGGCTATTCCTATCTGCTGTATGGCGGGGAATATCACTCTCAGTTCGGGAGATATGGTTACTGACATATTCTGCGACATGGCATCGCGGGCTATCACAGCCCTAAGCGAGTCGATTGTCGATTGCTGGCGCGAAATAGTATTCTGCGTCAGACGGAATATATCGTCGGCCGAAGTATTCTGCACATTAACCAAAGGTGAATCACTTCCCTGAATAAAAATCAGTTTTGTACCTTGTAGACCATAGTACTTAAGTTTGGCCGACAAGGCAAGTTGAAGCGAGTCGACCGGAAGGGTGTGCCCTATCATGGTCAACTGCAGACAGCGTTCGCCATTTTCAGTAAATATCTTGCGGTTCAGCACCTGAGTGTCGGGGAAGTTACATTCTTCGGCTATGAATCGGTCGGCATTGGCCTGAAAGCGGCTTTGGGTAAGCATGTTGTATGTAAGGTATATACTTGGCAGCATGGTAAGTATGGCCAGCGAGTACACAACACGGCGAACGCGGCGCGCCCTGACGTTGTCGGCATCGTTCACGCCCTTGTATTTCATGAACTTTACACCTGCAAAAGTGGCGAAAGCTATGTATATGGAGTTGATTACGAATAGATATAGCGCACCCAGAAAGTAGTCCATCTGCCATGTGGCCAGGCCATAGCCGGCGGTACACAGCGGAGGCATCAGTGCGGTGGCTATGGCCACGCCGGGTATTACATTACCTTTGTTGGTACTGCCCAGTGCCACTATGCCCGCTCCGCCGCCTACAAAGCCTATCAGCACGTCGTAGATGGTCGGAGATGTACGTGCCAGCAACTCGCTGTGCTGCTCGTTTACAGGCGAAATCAGAAAGTAAAGCGTCGACGTTATCACCGAAAATCCTGCGGCCATCAGCAGGTTGCGAAGGCAGCGTTTGAGCAGGGCAAAGTCGTGGATGCCTACGCCCAGGCCTATGCCTATGATAGGGCCCATAAGGGGAGATATCAGCATGGCGCCGATAATCACAGCCGTAGAGTTGGTATTCAGGCCCAGTGAGGCTATGAATATGGCCAATATAAGTATGACGATATTCGTGCCTTTGAACGATACACCCTCGCGTATGGCGGCTTCTGCCTCGGCCTGCGATACGAGTTGCCCAGAGAATGAAAAATAATTGATGAAAAATTCAGTGATTTTAGTGCCGAAGTTCTGTTTCATTTCTGTAGGTATATTGTTATGGCGGTACTGCTTCCGCCGGTGGGCTTATAGCTCTATTCTCCGGCCGGACCGAGCAGCAGCACGGCGCCGGTGGCGGGGTCGAGCTGGAGTTTCGAGGGCGCTTTCTTGTCGGTGAACAGTCCGGGGTCAAGGCCGAAGGTCACACCTTGCTGTGCCATGTCGACGGTGGCGCGGGCAACTACACTGTCGCGGAAATAAACTGTCACGTCGGCTGTACCGGGGATGGTGTATGACACGCCGCCCTTGGGAAATTTCTTTTCCTCGCCTTTTTCGTTCACCGGCAGTGAGGCCTGCTCACGGGCTGTGATATTGATGGTCACGGGCTCGCCGGAGAGGTCGTCGACGTCCACAAAGCCGTCGGTAAGCGATATACGGCTGATTACCTTGCCTGAGATGTCCTCGGAGTCGTCAGGCACTACTGTGGCGGTGTACACCCGGGTATATGTCTTTACTGTTCCGGCGAACATGGCAGTAAGGGCGGCCTCCTGTGCCGACAGGTTTTCCAGGGCGAGCTGTAGCGACAGACCGTCGGGCGGGGTGTTGTCGGCCTGACCCGATATGAGGTCGCTGCGCATTTCGCGAAGTTCGAATATACGTTGGGCGGCGAGTTCGGCTCTTTTCGAGGTTGATGAACTCTGAATCATTTCTTGAGTCATGGCTTCGCGGGCAGCTGGTACTTCAAGCGGAGTGGGCTTGGCTGCCACAGGCACCGGTAAGTCTACTGCTACTTCGTCGGCGATTTCGTCGGTATTGAGCGATAGCATGCAGCCCGACTCGTTGAGTATCATATACGGAGTGCTGCCCGATTTGAACTGTACCTGCCAGCGGTTTGAGTCATCGGCCTCGCCGTGAGTGCCTATAACCACCGATTTTACCTGCAGCTGTGTGGAGGGGGCGGTTATGGCATCGGTGATATTGAGGTAGCGGCGGGCATAGTTATAAAACTCGCCCGGAGTCTTTTCGGTAAATTCGGCCTCCACTGTCACATCCACGGCAGTACGGGGCAGACTGTAGGCCAAAGCGTATTCGCCGGACTTGGAGGCTGTGAATTTCTGTGTGGTCTGGGCTGTAGCGGCCGGAATAATCAGCGATGCCGCGGCAGCAAATAAAAGGAAGCGTTTCATTTCATTATTTTTTTGATGGCGGCACCTACGGAGTCGGCCACGTCGTCGGCGGCCACGCCGTACTGGCCATGGCGGTTTTCTGCTATCTGTCCGGCTACGCCGTGGATGTATACACCGGCCACGGCGGCCATCTCGGGTTTGATGCCCTGGGCTATCAGGCCGGTGATGATACCGGTGAGTACGTCGCCGGTGCCTGCGGTGGCAAGGGCCGGAGTTCCCGACGAATTGATGCACACCTTGCGGTCGGGGCGCACCACGTATGTATAGTAGCCTTTGAGCACTATAATTACTTTGTAAGCCTCGGCCATCTCTATGGCTTTGGCCAGGCGTGCCTCGGGCGAGGGCTGGGTGCCGAACAGGCGGTCGAACTCGGCGGCATGCGGCGTGAGTACCGACAGCACGGGCACATAGTTGAGCATGGTCGGGCGCAGGGCTATGCAGTTGAGCGCGTCGGCGTCGAGTACCAGCGGACGGCTGTTGGCATTGGCCACCTTAAGGAATCGCTCCAGAGCGTTGATGGTGCTGTCGTCGGTACCTATGCCGGGGCCTATGCCTACGGCGTTATAGTCGTGCTTGAGTACTATTTCGGTAATCATGACGTCGCTCTGGTCGCGCAGGAACAGTGCCGAGGGTACTGCGGACTGCACCAGAAAGTAGCCGCAGCGGGCTGAGTAGCATGTGACCTTGCCTGCGCCGGAGCGGACGGCAGCCTTGGTGGCGAGGATTGCGGCGCCTTCCATACCGTAGCTTCCGGCAAAGATTATGGCGCTGCCAAAGTCTGCCTTGGAACAGCATAGCGGACGACGCGGCAGCAGCAGGCTCACCTCACTGCTTTCTATCAGGTAGTAGTTTTCCTGTATGTTGCGCATGGCCTGATGGCTGTAGCCGATGTCGACCACTTTCCAGCGGCCTACCACCTCGGCGTTTTCGGCCATGAAGAAGGCTATGCGGGGTAATCCCAGGGCCAGAGTAGTATCGGCGTTGACTATGTTGCGGTTTATCAGGCCGGAGGTAGGATCGGACGGCAGACCCGAGGGTACGTCGACCGATATTATCCTGGCACCGGACTCATTGATGATGCGTACTATATGCTGGTATCCGCCGGTAAGGCGTCCGCTGTAGTTGCCGTCGCACAGGCCGTCGATTACAACCGACTTCTCGCTCAGTTCGGGCATAGTGAACTGCAGCCCCGTGACTTCGATGAAGTCGCACGATGCGTTCTCGTCCTCAATCAGGCGGGTGCGGCAGGCCTCGCACTCCGGTGTGAGCCTGTGCCCGCCAATGTTGAACAGGTATATCTCCATGTCGTAGCCGGCGGCACACATCAGGCGACATGCCTCCAGGGTGTATGCACCGCAGTCGTTTTCGCCGGCGAAAACGGTTATACGCCGTCCGGGCTTGATTTCGCGCATCAGCGCCTCCGACAGATAGTCACCGGTGCGCAGCACAAAGTCAAGCTCGCTCAACTGCTGCTCGGCCATTGTATGCTGGCGTATACGGCGTATATCGTCGTTGCTGTACAATCTCATAGTTCTTCAGAAATTGATTCCAGGGCGCGCGCAAGCTGGTCGGGGCACGATGTACCTTTATTGCCGCACTCGATTCCTCGCAGTGTAGCTATTACTGCGCCCAGTTCCTTACCTTCTACCAGGGCAGCGATACCCTTGAGATTGCCGCTGCACCCGCCGGTAAAGGACACTCGGCCCAAAGTACGGGTTTCAGGATTTACTTCTATGTCGATTAGGCGGCTGCAGGTGCCGCACGGAGTGTACTGATACTGTTTCATAATAATGCAAAGTTACTGCAATATTTTGTGAGTATGAAAGGTATTAAATTATGTTAACACATTTATAGCCGAAAAATGGCTACCTTTGTATTCATAATGAAGCTGCACGCATCGATTGTAACATATCATACCGATTGCGCCGAGTTGCGCAAGTGTATCGACTCTCTGCTGGCCGACAGCGGGGTGGTAGGCCGGGTTTATGTGGTCGACAACAGCAGTTCGGAATCAACAGCCGCAGTGTGTGCCGAGTATAGCGGAATTGTGAAGTATATACCCCACCCCAACACCGGCTACGGCGATGCTCACAATGTGGCGCTGCACCAAAGCATCGAAGCAGGCACTGTACTGCATCTGGTTATCAACAGCGATGTATATTTCCGCCCGGGCACTCTGACTGCGTGCGTGGCTTATATGGCGGACAATCCGGAGGTGGTGCAGCTGATACCCCACACTGTGTACCCCGATGGCAGCGAACAGTATGTGATACACCCGCTGCCCACTCCGCTCGACATGTTCATGCGCGGATTTCTGCCCGAATGCTGGCTGAAACGGCGACGACGACGCTACCAGTTGCGCGACCGCGACCCCAAGGCAACCATCAACGCCCCCTATCACCATGGCTGCTTCATGCTGCTGCGCACCGCGGCAGTGGCAAGAGTCGGCCTGTTCGACCCGCGCTTCTTCATGTACCCCGAGGATATCGACCTTACACGCCGCATGCACCGAATGGGCCGGACCGTCTACTGGCCCGGGGCTGAAATTGTCCATGCCCACAGGGCGGAGTCGAAGCGCTCGGGCCGCATGCGCCGCATACATATCACCAACATGCTGCGGTACTTCCGCAAATGGGGCTTCTTTTTTGACCCCGAACGCAGGCAGGTGAACCGCCGCCTGATGAAGGAGTATAACACTAAGGGTCTGTCTAATAGTGTATTTAAATAAATCCAAAAAAATTATATCAGAGAATGCGACAATATCTCGACCTGCTACGCGACATCCGCGACAACGGCGTTGACAAAGCCGACCGAACCGGCACCGGCACCCGCTCGGTATTCGGCCGGCAGCTTCGATTCAATCTCGCCGACGGATTTCCGTTGCTGACCACAAAGAAACTGCATCTGAAGTCTATCATATACGAACTGCTGTGGTTTCTCAACGGCGATACCAATGTGAAATATCTGCAGGACCACGGCGTGCGCATCTGGAATGAATGGGCCGGAGCCGACGGCGACCTCGGACACATATACGGCTACCAGTGGCGCTCGTGGCCCGATTACCGCGGCGGCAGCATCGACCAGATTGCACAGGCTGTCAACGACATCAAAAACAATCCGGATTCGAGGCGAATAATTGTCAGCGCCTGGAACGTGGCCGACCTGCCGCAGATGAATCTGCCGCCGTGCCACGCCTTCTTCCAATTCTATGTCGCTGACGGACGGCTGAGCCTGCAGCTGTACCAACGCAGCGCCGATACCTTCCTGGGGGTGCCGTTCAACATTGCCTCCTACGCACTGCTGCTTATGATGATGGCTCAGGTAACCGGTCTTGAGGCCGGCGACTTTATCCACACCCTCGGCGATACCCATATATACCACAACCACTTCGAGCAAGTGGAGGAGCAGCTTACCCGCGAACCGCGACAACTGCCCCGCATGGTAATCAATCCGGAGGTAAAAGACATTTTCAGCTTCAGCTACGAAGACTTCCGCCTCGAAGACTACAATCCGCATCCTCATATCAAAGCAACTGTGTCGGTATAGCATACCGGCATCTATCTCATATACCGATGATAAATATAATAGTAGCCGCTACACTCGACGGTGCGATAGGCCTCCGCGGCGACATGCTCTACTACATCCGCCCCGACCTGCAGCGCTTCAAGGCCCTCACCACCGGCCACACGGTAATAATGGGCCGCAAAACATTTGAATCGCTGCCCAAAGGCGCGCTGCCCAACCGGCGCAACATTGTCATCACCCGTCAGACCGACTTCCGCGCACCCGGCGCCGAGCTTGCCCACAGCCTGCAGGAAGCATTGAATATGGCCGGCGGCGAGGAGATATTCATTATTGGCGGTGAGAGCATCTACCGCGCAGCCATGCCTCTGGCGCAGCGCTTATATCTTACACAGATACACGCCGAACGCCCCGATGCCGACACTTTCTTTCCGCTGCCCGATCTCCCCGAAAGCCACGAACCATGGCAGCACGACGACCGCAGCGGCATGGACTTCCGCTTTCTTGATATTAATCTAACCAACAATTTCTGACCACGGTGTTCAGATACGGCAAACTGATATTTCTAATAGCTGTGGCTGCTGTAGTGGCCACATTTCTATACATCTCCAACGGCCTGGTGCGCGACCTCGCGGCCCAGGAACGCGAACGCATGGAGATATGGGCCGATGCCACCAAAGAGATTATCAGTGTCAGCAGTATCGACCACGACACCGCACCGAGTGTCGACATTGACTTTCTGCTCAGGATAATCGAGCGAAACACCACCATACCGGTACTGCTGACCGACGACAACGGCTCGATTATGCAACAGCGAAACTTCTCCGACATGCCCGACGCTCTGAACCCCGACAACCCCCTGGAACTGTCACAGGCCAACGAGGTGTATCTGCAGAAAAAACTCGAAAATCTACGCCAATCGCCAAATGTCATCGACATTGAGATTGCTCCCGGCGAAGCTCTCCACCTCTACTACGAGGACTCAACACTGCTAAAGAGGCTGAACTATTTTCCTTACATACAGCTGCTTGTAATGCTGGCCTTTATAGTTGTGGTATATTTTGCCGTACTATCGTCGAAAAAAGCCGAGCAGAACAAGGTATGGGTGGGACTTTCGAAAGAAACCGCACACCAGTTAGGCACGCCGATATCGTCGCTGATGGCCTGGATGGAACTTCTGCCCGACTACGGAGTAGACAGCGACACAGTGGCCGAAATGAACAAGGACGTAAACCGCCTGAGCATGATTGCCTCACGCTTCAGCAAAATCGGCAGCAAACCGCAGATGGCGACCGACGACCTCAACAACATTGTCGAAGGTGCCACGGGCTATATGTATACCCGCATTTCCCGGCGCATACGCCTCAGCAGCAGCCTCGCAGACTGTGCTCTGCCGGTAATGGCATGCCGTCCGCTGCTTGAATGGGTATTGGAAAACCTTATAAAAAATGCCGTCGACGCCATGGAGGCTGACGGCAGTATTGCTGTAAGTACGGGCAACGGCGGACTCGCCGCATGGATTGAAGTACGCGACAGCGGCAAAGGCATATCACGCAAGAATTTCAAAAAGGTTTTCTCTCCGGGATTCACCACTAAAAAACGTGGCTGGGGACTGGGTCTGACTCTTGCCAAACGCATCGTGGAGCAGTATCACCAAGGACGCATTTATGTAAAAAACAGCGTCCCTGGCCAGGGCACCACCTTCCGCATAGAGATTCCGCTCAACCGAAACTGAGGCCGACAAACATAGTCCATTATGTTACAAAACGGTATCATTCACACAAATTAACACACAATACAACACTCATTAAAGCTTAATAACATATCTTTGCGATAGAAAAATCAAAGAATCTATCGCATAGAACTCGTATCTATTCCACATAAGTAGCAATATGCTACATTAATCAATCTACCGCCAATGAATCTCTCTCTCCTCTTCAGGAGTATCTGTAGAAAAACAGATACTCTACTGTCATTTTTCCAAGCCGGAATATTCTCAACCGGCTATATCTCCGGACATGCAATCTGTAGGCTTATATGTTTGACCGCCGCAGGTATCCCCCTAAGCATGGATGCAGTGCCCGCATGGCCGGGTACACAAATAGTAACCCAGCTCGACGGGAGTACCCTCGAATTGCGTCTTTTAGGCGACGAATACGGCCATATCACGGTAGATGCAGCAAGCGGTACCGCTGTGCAGATCGACCGGGACGGTTTCTGGAAGCCCTCTGGAGAAGAAGTGCAAAAGGCCCTGAACCGCAGAAAAAAAATCGCAGCCACGCACAACACAGGCTCCGTACTGCCATCATTCCCGCGAACCGGCGAAGTCCGCTCGCTGATTGTGCTTGTAGAATTCTCCGACATCAAATTTGTGACTCCGGACGTTCAGCGTGAATTCGACGAAATGCTTAATCTGCCCGGCTTCGACCGGCGTGAACACATCGGCTGTGCAGCCGATTACTTCCGCGAGCAATCAATGGGACAATTCTCTCCTGTATTCGAAGTATACGGCCCCGTGACAGCCGACCGTCAGGCGGCCTATTATGGAGAAAACGATGCCGACGGCAACGACATACGCGCCCATGAACTTGCAATTGAAGTGTGCCGCAAACTCGACAACGTGATAGATTTTGCCGACTACGACCTCGACAACGACGGACAAGTCGACAACGTATATCTTTTCTATGCCGGATATGGCGAGAATTTCGCCGGAAACAAATCGTCATGGATATGGCCCCATGCCAACCATATAGACCTCCTTGGCATACCTGAAAGCGAGCGGACATTTGACGGCAAGGTCATAAACAGCTACGGCTGCTGCGCCGAACTGTACGGCTCATACGGCACCGATGTGACCTCTATCGGCACATTCTGCCATGAGTTCGGCCATATTCTCGGCCTGCCTGACACCTACGATGTAAACTACAACACCGACGGACTGGGGAATCATCCCGATAAATGGGACATCATGGCCTCGGGCTCATATCTGCCCGAAACCCGCAACTGTGGTGCTGTTCCGGCCGCATACACTGCCGTGGAGCGATGGCTCCTCGGATGGGCTGAACCCACTGAAATCAGCAGGCCTCAGTCGGTTACCCTTCCTCCGCTGCACAGCTCGGCTATATCCGCCCGCATATCCACCGATAATCCCGATGAATTCTTCATACTTGAGAACCGACAGAAAGAGCAGGGCAGCTATGACCGCTACATACCACATCACGGCATGCTCGTATGGCATGTGGACCGCCGGCCCGACGCATCTCTAAACGTAACCATCGGCGACATGCCCCGGACCATAACATGCGCGCAGGCATGGGACCTTGACTACAACGCGGTGAATATGAACGCTTCGCACCAGTGCCTGGAAATCGAAAAGGCCTCCGGCGGCGACGGCTCACGCTCTTCGGCCGACACCCCCTTTCCGGGGCGGCAGATGCGCACCGAATTCACCGACGACACAGAGCCTTCAATGCGCTCGTGGAACGGCACACCCGTAGGCAAAGCCATAACCGGCATACGCGAATCGGACGGAATGATACACTTCGATTTCATGGGCGGCAACGGACGCGATGTCCGCATTGAAACAATCTCTGCCGAAAATATTGGCAATGACTGTTTTACCGCCCGATGGCTCAAATGCGATGATGCCACCGACGGTTACCGGCTCCGCCTCTACAAAGCACGACACCAGTTGCAGACCGGTGTAATTACCCTCAACGAGATATTCTCATCGGTGCCCGACGGATGGAGCATCAACGGCGACTATGACTTCCGCGAAGGCGCCCTGATGCTGGGAGGAGGCACACAGGCCGCCACTCTTCAGTCGCCCGAAACCGACATCGAAAACGGCGGAACTCTGGCTATTTCAGCACGGCAAGTTGGCTCGGGAGCCGCTACAATGCTGACAATTCGCCTTGGCAATGACATAATCGACCAATATGTGCCCACCGACCTGACATCGGAATATATCATAAACCTGCCGGAAGGTTACGGCAAAACCAGAATCAGCATCTCTACGGAGCGTCGAAAGAGCGCGACCATAGAACAGATAACTCTGCGCGGCGATGTTGAATCGGTAAGTCTGACTCTACTGCCGGAACACAGCACCGACACTGACGCCGATGCCACCTCCCACACATTCACCGGACTTGAGCTCAACACCGACTACGCATACACCGTGGAAGCCGCAGGTTTTGCAGGTTCGGCCTCGCCATGCACTTATGTCACTACCGGAGGCACCACCGGCATTGAATGTATGCCGACCACACAGCCTGACACCGACACCGAAGTATATTACACTCCCGACGGACGCAGGGCCAATACTCACCGACTCGCACCGGGCCTGTACATTATAAAGAAAGGCAACACATCCTCAAAGATTATAATCGGACAATAAGAACTTGTAAATAATAAACTCATCTAAACATCATGCTTATGAAAAATTTATTTACCGTAATGTGCATGTTGCTTGCTACAGCGCCGATGATACCGTCCACGCAGGCACAGACTCAGGAATTACCCTATGAGATTACATTCGCATCGGGCAATTACAGCACTTGGTCAGTAATCGACAGAAACAACGACGGCGACAATTTCGGAGCACGCAAATGGGCCTGGTGGAGTTCTTACAGCTGCATGGCAATCAACATAGTATCGCAGACAGGTCCGGCCGATGACTGGCTGATTTCTCCGCCATTCGAACTTGAAGAGGGCACTCAGTATGAAATCAGTTACCGCTTTTACGCCTATACAAGCGATGCAAAAAACCTTCCGGTCGACCTTAAGCTCGTAAGCAACGGATCCGACCCTGATACATCATCACCAATAGTTGCAACATATAACGGAGGCACCACCAACAAGAACGACCCGCCGGAAACCGCCATCTTTACCGCCACGTCCTCTGGTGTATTCCATATCGGTGCCCATATGACATCCACCATGGGCAACGGCTACAGCGATGGCATGAAAGGCCGTGTATGCTTCACCAAATTCAGCATCACGCCTCTGCAGAAAGCCTCTGCCCCTGCCGCATGCGGCAGCCTCTCGGTTACTCCGGGAGCCAACGGTGCCGAAACCGCACTGATAAATTTCAGCGCACCCGAACTTGATTCCGACGGCAATCCGCTCGCCGGTAAGGTAAAAATAAATCTTTACCGCGAGGACGAGTCAGTGCCGTTCCACACATCGCAGGAACTCTCAGCCGGAGAATCTGCATCATACACCGACAACGAAGCCTATGCCGGCGAAACATGGTACATAGCAAAGGCCGAAAATTCGTCGGGCGAAGGGCCGGCATCTCGTGCCGACGCATGGATTGGCGTGGACGTGCCAGGTGCCGTAAGCGACCTCGGTATCACACGCAACGACATGGGACTTGTGGAACTCAGCTGGAAGGCTCCACGGACATCGCTGCACAACGGATATATCGATTACAGCACACTCCGGTATCAGGTGACACGCATTCTGAACGGACAGATGAAAAACATCGGAACCATAAGTACCACCGTGTTCACCGACACCAGTCTGCCGGACAACGAACAAGTGAACGTAGCCTACCAGATAATTCCCCTCAGCTCGGCAGGACTTGGAACCGGCGCACAATGCCCGTACTTCAACCACGGCACGCAACTGTCGCTTCCTTTCGCCGAATCATTCGCCGGTGCAGGATACACCACGGCTCCATGGCGTCAGGAAGTGGTAAAGAACTTCGATGACGCCGGATATCAGCCCGAATGGACTTTGATTGAACGCGCCAAGGTGACTGACTACGTTACCGACGACAATCCTGAAGGCATAGAGATAACCATAGCCTCGCAGGATACCGACCGCGGCTTTTTATGTTTCAATTCCAATGCTGTAGGCAAGGCCAAAGAAGCCGCCACAGGACGGCTCATATTCCCCGCCATCGACTTTACCGGTCTGCAGAACCCGGTTCTGACATTCTACATGTTCCGCGAAACATATTACACGACCAATCCGGCCACCAACGGAGGCTATCGCGATGACTTCGTATGTATCGAAGCCACATCCGACAACGGTTCGTTCTCGCCTATGGTGCCGATGGAATTCCACCGCTACGGTCAGGAAAATGACTGGGTACTCTGTGAAGTTCCACTCTATGCCATGGCCGGACAGCCAAGAGTGCAGCTGGCTTTCACCGGCAACGGTTTCGGCGGTGGTCCGATATACATTGACAACATCAACATTATCGAACGCACTGCCTACGACCTCGAGGCTATAAAGCTGTCAGGACCGGCCCGCACCCGAATCGGCGAAACGGCCACTTTCATGCTTACTGTAAAAAACAACGGCGGATTCGAATGTTCCGATTATAGCGTGGACCTCTACAAAAACGGCGAACGCATACAGAGTATCGACGGACTGTCGGTTCTCCCCGCACGTTCTGTAGCTCTGCACATCGACTATGTGGCAGCCCAAGGTGATGAATGCGAGTCAGCCGATTTCTCTGCCGCTATAATATACGCCAAAGACCAAAAGTCGGAAAACAATACATCGGAAACAATTAAAACCGCAATCACGGCTGCTCTGCTGCCCATGGTCACCGACCTCAAGGCAATGAACGACGAGGGTACTGTAGAGCTGACTTGGAAATACCCCGACTGGCTACCCACTGAAACTCTCGTCGAACAGGATGGTTTTGAGAGCTACGAGCCGTTTGTAATCGATTCGTTCGGCGATTTCACCTGCTACGATCTTGACAAACGTATCACCTTCGGCATCGGCGCGGCAGCCGGAGTCAAATATCCCAACTCGGGTGAAAAAATGGCCTTTCAGGTATTTGCTCCTGCTCTTACCAACATAGATGAGAACGAACTGCATCTCTGGGCCGCACACAACGGCAACAACATGCTCATCGCCCCTCAGGCATCGGCATCAGGCAATACCGCTCCATCGAACGACTGGCTTGTGTTCCCGCGTCTGAGCGGCAACGCACAAACCATAAAATTCCATGCCCGCTCGTTCAGCGATAATTATGGTGAATTCATACAGGGATTCTACGCAACAACAGCCAATCCGACGGACGCCGACGACTTCCTCCCCTGCCCCGATGGCGGAGAAATAAGCTACAGCGTACCTGTGAACTGGACCGAACTGAGTTATTCAGTGCCTAAAGGCGCCAGGTTCTTCGCTCTCCGACATGTATCGGCCGACGGATATGCCCTCATGGTCGATGATGTAACATACCAGCGCTCTATTCCGGACGCTAAGGCCTCGGGACTGCTCGGCTACAACCTCTACTGCAACGGCGAACGCCTGAATGAAGAACCTATAGATGCCGACAAACCGGCCTATACCCACACCGCTTCGGCCCCCGGCGAATATAACTATTCTGTAACCGCTGTATATCCCGGCGGAGAATCATCTCACAGCGAAACTGCCGGCATCGTAATCGAGTCGACTGGCGTCGACAACCTTACCGATTCAGCTATTACAGTATCGGCAAACGGACGCAGCGTGTATATCGGCGGAGCAGACGGACTCACCGCCTCTCTGTACACTCCTTCCGGTGTATGTGTCGAAAGCACGGTATGCACTGCATCTACCCGACTTGAGGCTCCGCTGCCCGGCATATACATTCTTTGTGTAGGGAACCACAGCTTCAAAACAATTCTCAAGTAGACCAACCAGCACAAGTACAGACGTATGAACAGAATATTTTTATTCACAGCGCTTTCTCTGATTTCCCCGGTACTCTCGGCCGGGGAATTTGAAGCGCTGAAGCCGGGCGCTCGTCCGGCACCGGTCTGCGGCACCGCACATAGCCAGTCGGGCCGCGAGGCAATGCCGGCAGCTGAGGCTCCTGCAGCCGCACGTCCTGATTTTTTTGCCGTCGAACTTTCATCGACTCCGTCCATATGCTCGTTCCGGGCAAGCTACTCTCTGACTACGGCAAAAGTAATGGAACTGCCACCTATGTCGGGCTACAGCGGCACATCGGTAGGCCGCGACTTCTTATACATGGACTACAGCGTGAATTCAGCGGGCAACATCACTGCCGTGAACTGGCGAAAAGTCGACATGGATACCAAAAAAATTATATTAACTCAAGCCCAGCAATATGCCCTCGGAGTGTGCATGGACATGACTTACGACCCTACCACGTCGACAATATACGGCATATCGGCAGTCAGCGACATACTCGTAAGCATCGACCCTGAAACCGGCAATGCTTCGCCGGTGGCGCAAACAATGCCGTTCTACACTCTGTCGGCCGATGGCGCCGGACAACTCTACGGCATAGCCCTTGACACCGACACCGGACACGGTGTACTCTACTCCGTAAACAAAGTTACCGGCACCGCTCTCAAGATTGGCGACACGGGCGTAAAAATGCTCACCGACGAAAGCGGCACTGTCGCAGCATTCCAGTCGGCTGCGTTCAGTTCGGCCAACGGACAGATTTACTGGGCTATGACCAATTCGGAATATACATCGGCCCTGTACTGTCTGAATCCTTCCACCGGTGTTGCCGCATACATGGCCGCATTTCCCGACAACGAATCCTATGTGGCGATGTTCGACATGCCAACTCCGGCCCTGCCCGACGCTCCGGCTCCCGTGCGCGACATATCCGCCTCTCCGGACGGCATGAATGTGAAAATCAACTTCACCGCCCCGGACAAAACCGCCGACGGTTCAGACCTGACTTCAATAAACTCAATCGAGATATTCCGGGGTAATGACACCGAAGCGGCATACAGCCTTACGGCACCCAAGCCCGGTACTGCATTCTCCTGGACCGATACCGAAGCCAAGGCCGGCTTCAATGCCTACCGGCTTGTAGCAGCCAACTACGCCGGCGAAAGTCTTCCGGCATACGCATCGACATTCTGTGGTGACGACTACCCGTCGGAACCTACCGAAGTCAGCGTCCATACCGACGTTGCCGGACAACCGGTCATAGAATGGATGCCTCCGCAAACCGGACTCAACGGTTTGCCTCTCGACAGCCACAAGCTCACTTACATGATACAGCGCGACATAAACGGCCGGAGTGAAATCATAGCCGAAGGCATAACCGGCACAAGCTATACCGACACCTCGCTCGACCTTAGCCGACAGATGTATCCATACTATTATGTCATTGCAGTTTCTCCGGCTGGCGAAGGCCGTGTGTCGCTCCCGGCAGGAACCTACACCGGACCTGCATACAAACTGCCGTTCAGCGAGAACTTCGCCGAGGGCAACCCGGTTTCGGCTCCATGGGTAATGCAGTCGATCGACCTTGGCGGCACATGGGAGATAAGTATGCTTAGCACCTTCCCCGGCAGTGGTCCCTATATTGGTGAAGGAATGCTGGTGTTCATCGGGTTCCGCTCTGTCGAGGGCGCCGAGGCCCGAATCGCCACACCCTTAATGAGCTTCAGCAATGTTTCGCACCCGGAGCTTCGATTCCACTTTTACTACCTCGACATGTCGGATCAGGACTTGCAGTTCAACGACCACATGATTGTGGAAATTTCAGTCGACGGCCAACCGTTTGTGCCGGTGGAAGGTGCCGATTACTACCAGCACGATGCCAATACCCGCTGGACCGAGGTGGTGCTTCCGCTCACCGACTATGCCGGTTCTGAAAAGGTATCAATCGGATTCCACGGTTATTCAGGCGGTGGTTTTGACCTTTTGGTCGACAACATCCGCGTTGTCGACAATAATGATGCAGGAATCGACGAACCCATTCTGAACTCCGGATCGGTCCGCTATTACAACCTGCAGGGCATACCTGTAGACGGGCACAAACTCGCTCCGGGCATTTATATACGCCGCTCTGGAAACGACATAAGCAAAATAATCATCTGATTATATTATAATGTGTTGCACAATAGCTAATCTGCGGCTATTGTGCAACGCCATTCTTTACCACCATACATACAGCCTCGGCGGCTATTCCCTCGCCGCGTCCTGTAAATCCGAGGCGCTCGGTGGTGGTTGCCTTTACCGATACACGGTCGACTGCCAACCTCAGGTCGGCTGCAATGTTCTGCCGCATCTGCAGTATGTGCGGCGCCATTTTTGGCGCTTGCGCCATTATGGTAATGTCGACATTGCCCGGAGTAAAACCCATATCACTCAGAATATCCACTACGGCACGCAGAAGCATACGCGAATCTGCGCCCTTCCACTGCGGATCAGTATCAGGGAAATGCTTTCCTATGTCGCCGGAGGCTACAGCCCCAAGCAGTGCGTCGCACAAGGCATGAAGCGCGACATCGGCGTCGCTGTGGCCGAGAAGTCCCTTTTCGTATGCAATATCTACACCGCAGATTATGCAGCGACGGCCTTCCACCAGACGGTGGACATCAAAACCATGTCCTATACGTATATCGGGTATCATCGGCGTTTTCCAAAGAGGTCGCTCAGACCGTCCATATCAAAGGTTAGTGAGAATCGCAGTGTCTGGTCAAGAGGCGAAGTCTGCGCAGTAGCAAGCATGTACGACGCATCGAGGCGCAACACATTGAGCGAGAAACCGGCGCCGAAGCCGAAGTACTTGCGACCGCCCTTGAACTCGTTTTCATAATAGTATCCTGCGCGCAGGAAGAACTGCTGGTTGTAGCTGTATTCAGCACCGAACGACACGTTTATCTCGCGCAGCTCTTCCTTCAAACCGCCGGGGGCATCGGAGAACGACTTGAATATGCCTGAAAACGGCGACATGCTTTCCCAGTTTTCAAGTGCATCCTGATACTCGCGCTGGCCTTCGGTATCCTGACCATAATCGCTCTCACGGGGGCGTGCGGGCACCAGCAGCTTGTTCAGGTCAAGACCCAAAGTAAGGTTGTGGTAGTCGGCAAGCGGAAAAGTGAATGCAGTACCTAATTTAAGATTGGTGGGCAGAAAAGCAGGGTCTTCACCGTTGTTGAAGCTCACTTTAGTACCTATGTTGCTGATATTCCAACCCCAGGACCACTGGCACTCGTTGCGGCCTACCATAGGATAAGTAGTGAAATAACCCGAAATATCGGCTGCGAATGCCGAAGCGCCCGTCGACTGGTCGCCGGCATAGGAATCGGAGAATCCAAGGTCAGAGAATATATAGCGGAATACCACGCCCATGGAGAACTTTTCGGACAGCTTGCGTGAATAGCCGAGGTCAAACGACATCTCGTATGGGTTGAGGCTCTGGCCTGCGTCACCGCTCATATCACTGGTATTAACCTCACCCAGCGAAAAATAGCGCAGCGAGGCACTCAGGGCCTGATTGTCCTGCGAACCAAGTTTCCAATAACCGCTGACATCTGCCAGGAATATGTCGTTGACAAGTTTGCGAAGCCACGGAGTATAGCTGAGCGACACCGCTGCTTTGCTCCAGGCGAAAGCATACTTCGACGGATTCCAGAACTGCGAGTATGCGTCGGGGTCGGTTGCCGCGCCCAAATCTCCCATGGCGGCGCCACGCGCATCGGGCGCAATGCCAAGCGACGTAACACCAGTCGTAATAGGATTGAACTCGTTTTTGAGGTCCTCGGCTTTAAGGGGCAGAGTCGAGAAGAACACAGCCAGAGTGGCGAGGAGTATAAGCGGTAATCTGAATTTCATACTTTATGTTGATAATACTTGGTCCGGCCATAAAAATAAACGGCTAATTTATTAAACAGATTTTTCGTCGTTTTATTGTACAGGCAACCGGAGTCACCTGCAATTTTGACTCATTGCCTCGCAATTTGCTACAAATTCACTGCCGCAACCATGGGGAATCAGGGGGCGAAGCTTGGAAAATGAAAAAAAACACGACAAGGGCTTGTGAAAAATCCATAAAATTTTACTACCTTTGCAAGCAGAAACACTTTGCCCCTATCGGACAACGCTTGAAATACAATGTATTTGTGTAGTTAATACAATAACAACCACGCCATTACATATTTTACGACTGATGAGGCCATAGTATGTTGACCTTGAAATTAGAAACCATACGATAAACAACGATATGATACCAACAGCAATTTTCGGAATCGAAAACAATGCATTGCTCGCCCTGACCGCCCTCCTTACAGGCGCCGGTCTGGTTGCGCTGGCACTATGGCTCGCGGGCTTGATTTCGCCGCGGTCGTTCAATCCCCAGAAAGGTGAGGCCTATGAATGTGGTATACCTACACGCGGCGAATCTATGTCGCAGTTCAAGGTCGGCTACTATCTCTTCGCCATCCTCTTTCTGATGTTCGACGTTGAAACAGTATTTCTTTTCCCCTGGGCGGTGACTATGCAAAGTCTTGGTGTAGACGGACTTCTTAGCATCGCCGTATTTTTTGGTGTCTTAGTGCTGGGCCTCATTTATGCCTGGCGGAAAGGAGCGCTTGAATGGAAGTAACTACAAAAAGCATGCCATACGAGGCATGGAAAGACAACGAATATATCGAAAAGCTCGTCAATGAGCTTAAGGAGAGCGGTACCAACGTAATTGTAGGTCAGCTCGACAAACTCATCAACTGGGGGCGGTCTAACTCACTCTGGCCACTTACTTTCGCCACCAGTTGCTGCGGTATCGAATTCGTGAGCCTTGGCGCTGCACGATTCGACATGGCACGTTTTGGCTGGGAAGTCGCACGCGCCTCGCCTCGTCAGGCCGACTTCATGATGGTGGCCGGTACTATCGTAAACCGCATGGTACCAGTATTCCGCCGTCTGTACGACCAGCTCGCCGAGCCTAAATACGTAATTGCATGCGGCAGCTGCGCAATCTCCGGAGGCCCGTTCCGCAAAAGCTACCACGTGGCCAAAGGCATCGAGGATATAGTCCCCGTCGACGTATTCGTGCCCGGTTGCCCTCCCCGCCCCGAAGCTATGATATACGGTATAATGCAGCTTTCGCGCAAAATCAAAGTTGAGAAATTCTTCGGTGGCGTAAACCGCCAGGAAAAGCAGAAAGAATTCCTTGAATCACACCCGGTCAGCGGCGTCAACGACTAAGCGCCTGGCCTATTACCATATACAATTTTAAACAGAAGCAAATAATATGGCAAATATACAGGAAAAGATCGCAAAGCTCTACCCCGAAGCTACAGTAGAGCAGGCCGACACCCTGACCATCACTGTCGACGACGCCAAATGGCATGCACTCGCTACTACTCTCCGCGACGACTGCGCCATGGACTACCTCATTACCATTGTAGGTATGGACTGGAAGGAATCGCTCGGGTGCATTTACTATCTGATGTCGTCTAAGACCAACGAAATAGTAAGCGTACGCGTAAGTACAACCGACCGCGAGCGCCCAATGCTCCACTCCGTAGCCGACCTTTGGCGTGTGGCATGCCTCTACGAACGTGAGGTTTACGACTTCTACGGCATTATTTTCATTGGCAACCCCGACATGCGTCGCCTCTTCCTCAACATCGACTGGAAGGGCTTCCCCCTGCGCAAGGACTACGATGAAGACCCCGCCCTCAACCCCGTGTCGATTGAAAACGAGCGTCAGACCGACCTCACCGACACCTGGGTGGAAGAGAACGGCAAGGTGGTGAAGAAAGAAGTTGAAGTATTCAGCCCCGAGGATTTTGTGGTGAACATTGGCCCGCAGCACCCCGCCACACACGGCGTTCTTCGTTTCCGCACTGCCGTCGACGGCGAGGAAATCAAGAAAATCGACGTGTACATGGGTTACATCCACCGCGGTGTGGAAAAACTTTGCGAGTCGCTCACATACCCCCAGACGCTCCACTACATGGACCGACTCGACTATTTCTCGGCCCACAACTACCACCACGGCCTGTGTCTGCTCTTTGAACGTGCTGCAGGCATTGAAATATCGCGCCGCGCACAGGTTATCCGTGTTATGATGGACGAGCTGTCGCGTATCGCTTCGCACTGCCTCTTCATCGGCACCTACTGCATGGACCTTGGCGCAACCACCATGCTTTTCTACACACTGCGTGTCCGCGAGCAGATTCTCGACATAATGGAGAAGACCTGCGGCGCCCGCATGACATTCAACTACGACTGCATCGGCGGTGTAATGCAGGATCTCGACCCCGACTTCGTCAAGGACGTACACGCGCTGCTCGACGTTCTGCCCGCCAACATCAAGGAATACAACAAGATATTTACCGGCAACGTAATTGCTCGCCACCGTATGGAAGGCGTAGGCGTATTGTCCAAGGAAGATGCAATCTCCTTCGCCGTCACCGGCCCCAGCGGCCGTGCAAGCGGCTGGGCATGCGACATGCGTAAGCTCAAACCCTACAGCATCTACTCCGAGCTGGACTTCAACGAAATAATCGCCACCGAAGGCGATTCCATGGCCCGCTTCAAAGTTCGCATGCTCGAAATCGAAGAATCTGCCAAGATTCTGGCCCAGCTCGTCGACAATATTCCTGAAGGTGAATACTGCGTGAAAGTGCCCAAAGTACTTAAAATACCTGCAGGCAGCTACTTCGAGATTGTCGAAGGTTGCCGTGGCGCATTCGCCCTCTACCTCGAGAGCGACGGAAGCACCAAGCCTTACCGCCTGAAAATAGCTCCGCCCTGTCTGCCACTTGCAGGCGTGGTCGACCACATCACCCGCGGCACAAAAATTGCCGACCTCATCACTATCGGCGGCTCGCTCGACTACATCGTGCCCGACATGGACCGCTGACCAACCGGATCAATCAAAAAAGTAATAAATCAATCACAAGCCAAATAAAACTTAGATCATGCAAGATTTATCAGCAATAACTAATTGGATCCATAGTTTTCTGAGCTCATTCATGCCCGGCTGGCTCACAACCACTGTCGAATGTGTGCTCATAGGCGTTGGTCTGCTGTTGGCATACTCACTGCTGGCCCTCTTCTACATCTACTACGAACGTAAATTCTGTGCCGCCATCCAGTGCCGCTTAGGTCCTAACCGTGTCGGTCCGATGGGCCTGTTGCAGTCGGTAGCCGACATGTTCAAGATTCTTATCAAAGAGCTTATCGAACTGAAACATATCGACCGCTTTCTGTTCGCCCTGGCTCCCTATCTGGTAATCATAGCTTCGATGCTGGCATTCGCCGTACTGCCCTGGGGCAACGGTCTGCAGGTAATCGACTTCAACATCGGCATCTTCTTCCTCATCGCCGTATCGTCAATCGGCGTGCTGGGCATACTGCTCGCCGGCTGGTCATCGAACAACAAGTTTACTCTTATCGGCGCACTTCGCTCGGGTGCACAGATGGTGAGCTACGAACTGTCGATTGGCCTTTCGGTACTCACCATGGTATGCCTCGCCGGCACTACCTCGGTAGGCGGCATAATCGAGGCTCAGAGCGACATGTGGTTCATCTTCAAGGGTCACATCCCCGCGCTGATTGCCTTTGTTATCTACATGATTGCAGGTACAGCCGAAACCAACCGCGGCCCGTTCGACCTTCCCGAGGCTGAATCGGAGCTCACCGCAGGCTACCACACCGAGTACTCCGGTATCCACTTCGGCTTCTTCTATCTGGCCGAATACCTCAACCTGTTCGTAATCTCAGGTGTTGCCGCCCTGCTGTTCTTCGGCGGCTGGATGCCATTCCACGTGCCCGGCTGGGAGAGCTTCAACCATATCATGGACTATATACCGTCGGTAATATGGTTCCTTGGCAAGGCATTTGTGCTTTCGGCCATCATCATGTGGTTCAAGTGGACCTACCCCCGTCTGCGTATCGATATGCTCCTTTCGCTTGAGTGGAAATATCTGCTTCCTATCGGCCTGTTCAACCTCGCCCTGATGGCCTGCATCATAGTTTTCAATCTGCATTTTTAATTGAATAAATAACAAACCAAAATATACTCAACTCCACACCATGAGCGACAAATATGGAAAAATAGCCCAGGTAATCGGCCCGGTTGTCGATGTGATTTTCGAGGGCGATATGGTGCCGCCGATTTATACGGCACTGAAAATCGACCGTGAGGATGGCTCGCAGCTTATACTTGAAGTCGAACAGCACATCGGTGAAGACACCGTACGCTGTGTGGCAATGGAATCAACCGACGGCCTCCGTCGTGGCATGCGCGTCGACAACCTCGAACGCCCCATCGCTGTTCCTACCGGCGACCAGGTAAAAGGACGTCTGCTGAACGTACTCGGCAACGCCATCGACGACCTTGGCGAGCTCGACCGTGAGAATCTCCGTCCGATTCACCAGCCTGCTCCAGAGTTCGACGACCTTACCATAGGCACCGAAATCCTGTCGACCGGCATCAAGGTAATCGACCTTCTCGAGCCTTACTCTAAGGGCGGCAAGATTGGTCTGTTCGGCGGCGCAGGTGTAGGCAAGACCGTGCTCATCATGGAGTTGATTAACAACATTGCCAAAGGCCACGACGGCTTCTCGGTATTTACCGGTGTGGGCGAACGTACCCGCGAAGGTAACGACCTTCTGCGCGAAATGATTGAGTCGGGTGTTATGCGCTACGGCAAGAAATTCGAAGAAGGCATGGAGCGCGGCGAGTGGAACCTCGACGACGTTGACCGCGAAGAACTCAAACAGTCGCAGGCAACACTGGTGTTCGGCCAGATGAACGAACCCCCCGGTGCACGTATGCGCGTGGCGCTGTCGGGTCTGACCGTTGCCGAGCAGTTCCGCGACCAGGGCAGCGGCGGCAAGGACGTACTGCTGTTCATCGACAACATCTTCCGTTTCACACAGGCAGGCTCCGAAGTGTCGGCACTTCTTGGCCGCATGCCCTCGGCTGTAGGATATCAGCCTACCCTTGCATCAGAAATGGGCGCCCTGCAGGAACGAATCACCTCTACCAAGAACGGTTCGATTACCTCGGTACAGGCAATCTATGTGCCTGCCGACGACCTTACCGACCCGGCTCCGGCTACCACCTTCAACTTCCTCGACGCAACCACAGTACTCTCGCGTAAGATTACCGAGCTTGGTATCTACCCCGCAGTAGACCCTCTGGAATCCACCTCGCGCATACTCGACCCGAACATCATCGGCGAAGAACACTACAACACCGCACAGGCTGTAAAACAGCTGCTGCAGAAATACAACGAACTCCAGGACATCATCGCCATCCTTGGCGTTGACGAACTCTCCGACGAGGACAAGCAGGTCGTAGCCCGCGCACGCCGCGCACAGCGCTTCCTGTCGCAGCCCTTCCACGTGGCAGAACAGTTCACCGGCGTTCCCGGCGTAATGGTGCCTCTGAGCGAAACTATCCGCGGTTTCAAGATGATTCTCTCCGGCGAAATGGACGAATACCCCGAACAGGCATTCCTCAACGTGGGTACTATCGACGATGCAATCGCAAAGGGCAAGAAACTCCTTGCGGAAGTAGGACAATAATCAAACATCACAGCTTAACTCACTATATCGATGACACTAAAAATCATATCGGCAGAAGCAATCCTTTTTGAGGGCGAGGCTAAATCAGTGACCCTCCCCGGTGCAATGGGTTCCTTTATGGTGCTCGACCACCACGCCTCGCTCATCTCCACACTCAACGCCGGAAATATAGTGTATGTGACAGCTGACGGCCAGGAACACACCGACCATATCGGAGGAGGCCTGGTAGATGTTGACAACAATGTAGTATCAGTATGTCTTTACTAACCCGCAACGGCATGAAAATCCGATTAAAATCAATACTGGCGCTGCTGCTCGCCACCGTGCTGATGGCCCCCGTGGCCATGGCCGACGACCACGCGGCCGCCGATGTGGACAAGGTTGCCCGCGAGGCCGTGCACGAAGCCGAAGAGGTAGCTCACGACGAGCAGAAAAAGCTCGATCCTAAAGAACTCATCTTCGAACACCTCGGCGACGGCTACGGCTGGGAAGTGCCTTTCGACCATCATCACCGCATACCCCTGCCCGTGATTGTATGGGCCGGCGACGGTCTGCATATATTCTCGTCGGCCCGTGTTACCGGTGGCAAGACATACCGCGACGGCAATATCGACTTCAAAATTGCCGGACACGACAGCCAGTACAGAGGCAAAGTGGTGGAAGTACTGCCCGACGGACAGGAAGTCAAACCCAAATTCGACATTTCGATAACCAAAAATGTCTGCGGTATATTCATCTCACTCGTAGTAGTATTGGGCCTGTTGCTGTGGCTCGCAAGTTTCTATCGCCGCAACGGATTCAAGACTCCCCGCAAAGGCTTGGGATTCATCGAACTGCTGGTAGAATTTATATACGGCTCCGTAATCAAAGCGACTCTCGGCGACAAAAGCCGCAAATTCGCCCCCTACCTGCTGACGGTGTTCTTCTTCATCTTTATAATGAACCTGCTGGGCCTGACAGTTATCTTCCCCGGCGGCGCCAACCTTACCGGCAATATTGCGGTGACATTGGTACTGGCGATACTCACCTTCCTTGTTACCAACATCTTTGCTAAAAAACATTACTGGAAAGAAATATTTTGGCCCGATGTGCCAATCTGGCTGAAGTTCCCCTTGCCTATAATGCAGTTCATCGAGTTGTCGGGCATCTTCACCAAGCCCGCCGCACTCACAGTACGTCTGTTTGCCAACATCATGGGCGGCCACATGATAGTACTGGTGCTGACACTGCTTATATTCATCTTCGCTGCAGTAAGCCCTGTGGCAGGCGGAGGCACAACAATAATGTCGGTAGGCTTCTCGGTATTCATGCTTGTGATTGACGTTCTGGTCAGCTTTATTCAGGCATTTGTATTCACCATGCTGTCGACCATATTCATATCGCTGGCACAGGAAGAAGGACATCACGACGACAAAGCCCACGACCATCAGGGCGCAAGCGCCCCGGTAGCGGCAAAATAAAACAAACAGAAAAAATAAACAACTACAAATAACCCCTTTAAAAATTACAATTATGTTAGGATTCTTAGCAGAACTTTCATTAACAGGTATTGGCGCCTCGTTAGGCGCAGCTATCGCAGCAATCGGCGCAGGTATCGGTATCGGTAAAATTGGTGCAGCCGCTATGGAAGCAATCGCCCGTCAGCCCGAAGCAGCCGGCGACATCCGAAGCAGCATGATCGTGATCGCAGCCCTCGTGGAAGGTGTAGCACTCTTCGCCGTAATCGTTTGCGTACTCGCACTCTTCGTATAAGCCCAGGCTTCTTAATTATTCCCGCAACAATCAACCCCTCCTGCGACAATGGAATTATTCACACCTGATTTCGGCCTAATCTTCTGGATGTTTGTGGCCTTCGCGATTCTGTTCTTCCTGCTGTGGAAGTTCGCGTGGCCCATGATACTGAAGACAGTCGACCACCGTGCCGACCTCATCGACAAAGGTGTGGAGTATGCGCACGAAGCCCAGGAGCAACTCAAGAATGCCCAGCAGCAATCCGATGCCTACATGGCTGAGGCCCGCCGTAAGCAGGCCGACATTCTGCGCGAAGCCGACAAGATGAAAACTCAAATCATCGAAGAAGCACGCACAGCAGCCCAGACCGAGGCTCAGAAAGTAATGGACTCCGCAAAGCTGCAGATTGAACAGCAGCAGAAAGAAGCCCAGCAGCAGCTGCGCAACCAGGTAAGCGAAATGGCCCTTGAAATCGCCGGCAAAGTCGTAAAGACTCAGCTCGAAGACGACAAGAACCAGACCAAGCTGGTGGGCACTCTGCTCGACGAACTCGAAAGCAAAAAATAATCCACACCCATACCTGACGCAATGAACGAAGGACTCATACCAAGGCGCTACGCCAAAGCTTTATACGAAGTTGCCGTAGAACGCAACCAGGCTGAGCGGCTGTACCGGCTGATGAAATGTCTGGAACAGCAGTTCGAGGCATCGCCCGCCCTGGAGGCAACTCTGGCAAATCCATTTGTAAGCGAGAGCGACAAGATCGCGCTGCTGCGAACCGCAGCCGGCGCCATCGATGCCGACACCGCCTACAACGACTTTCTGAAGCTCCTGGCACAGAATCGCCGCCTGGATTTCGCTCCCGGCATCTGTCGGGCCTACACCCTGCTCTACAGGCAGACCCGCGACATTTACCGCGTACACGTGGTAAGCGCGGCACCGCTGTCGCAAGACCAGGAAACACGCCTGAAAAAATTCATTGAAAGCCACCTCAAAGGAGCATCGATGGAATACAGCAGCGCAGTAGACCCGCAACTGATTGGAGGCTTTGTGGTGAACGTAGACAACGAACGCCTCGACGCCTCCGTGCGCCAGCAACTTCAGCAAATGCGTCAGCATCTGATTCAGTAATCCGGCCCAAAGCCGAATCACCCACGAAAAAGACCACCAAATTAAATAACAAATCAGGCCGCGACGGCGGCCATAAGCCGAAAAGCCCCATACAATGATAAACCCCAGCGAGATTTCGGAAGTATTAAAACAGCAACTCGAGAATGTCAACTCCAAAGTATCGTTTGAAGAAGTTGGCAGCGTACTCGAAGTCGGCGACGGCGTAGCCCACGTCTATGGCCTCGACAACGTGTGCGCCAACGAGTTGGTAGAATTCGAAAACGGCGTCAAAGGCGTTGCTCTCAACCTTGAGGAAAGCAACGTAGGCGTAATCCTGCTCAACAATGTCAACAAAGTTGCCGAGGGCATGAAAGTGCGCCGCACTGGCGAAATCGCCTCTATTCCTGTGGGCGAAGGTCTGCTCGGCCGTGTTATCAACATCCTTGGTGAACCAATCGACGGTCGCGGTCCAATCAGCGGCAAGCTCATAAACCTGCCACTGGAGCGCAAGGCACCCGGCGTTATATACCGCCAGCCCGTGAACCAGCCCCTCCAGACCGGTATCAAGGCCGTCGATTCAATGGTGCCAATCGGTCGCGGACAGCGCGAGCTCATCATCGGCGACCGCCAGATAGGCAAGACTGCCATCGCCATTGACACCATCATCAACCAGCGTGCCAATTTCGAGGCCGGCAAGCCGGTTTACTGTATCTACGTGGCAATCGGCCAGAAAGGCTCGTCGATAGCCGCTACAGTCGAAACGCTGCGCAAATACGGCGCACTCGACTATACAGTAGTAGTTGCAGCTACTGCATCCGATTCAGCATCGATGCGCTACTACTCGCCTTTCGCCGGCGTAGCAATCGGCGAATACTTCCGCGACACCGGCCGCGACGCGCTCATCGTATATGACGACCTCTCGAAACAGGCCGTGGCATACCGCGAAATCTCGCTGATCCTCAAACGCCCCTCGGGCCGCGAGGCATACCCAGGCGATATCTTCTATCTGCACAGCCGTCTGCTCGAGCGTGCAGCCAAAATTATCGACAACCAGCAGGTGGCAGCAAGTATGAACGACCTGCCCGAAGCTCTCAAACCGCTGGTAAAGGGCGGCGGCTCGCTCACTGCCCTGCCTATCATCGAAACTCAGGCAGGCGACGTTTCGGCCTACATTCCCACCAACGTAATTTCGATTACCGACGGCCAGATATTCCTTGAAACCGCACTTTTCAACCGCGGTATCCGTCCGGCCATCAACGTTGGTATATCGGTGTCGCGTGTGGGCGGTAACGCTCAAATCAAGTCGATGAAAAAAGTGGCTGGTACACTCAAAATCGACCAGGCCCAGTTCCGCGAACTGGAGTCGTTTACCAAATTCGGTGGCGACATCGACCCCGTAACCGCCCGCGTAATCGACAAAGGACGCAAAAACGAACGTCTGCTCATCCAGCCCCAGTACCATCCAGTGGAGGTTGCCGACCAGGTAGCAGAAATATACTGCGGCGTGAACGGTCTGCTGGAAAACGTACCACTGGAGAAGGTGGCAGAATTCGAAAAACAGCTGCTGCAACTTCTGCACGCACGCTGCCCCGAAGTACTCGACGAAATCCGCGCCGGCAAACTCACCGACGACGTTACCAGAAAACTTACTGAAGCTGCAAAAGAAATTGCGGGTCAGTTCTAATCTATCCTAACAAACAGAATAATTCAAGCTATACGGCAGCATGGCAACACTCAAAGAACTGAAAGGTCGCATCGGCTCAGTATCGTCGTCGGAGAAAATCACCGGCGCAATGAAGATGATTTCCTCGGCCAAGATGCACAAGGCAGAAGGCGCCCTCAAGCGTCTGGCGCCTTTCCGCACACAGATCGAAACAATCATCAGCAACATACTGGGAGCCGACGCCGACTTTACCTCGCCTCTGACCGTGGCTCGCCCGGTACATCGCATGGCCGTGGTGATTCTCGGCAGCGACGACGGCCTCTGCGGTGCCTATAACATCAACCTTGCCAAATTCCTCAAAAGTCACCTGGCCGAACTGCGCGAGCGGTTCGGCGAAGGCCTTGAGGTGGAAATCCACACGGTAGGCAAAAAGATGCGCAAGGCATGCGCCAAGTTCACCGATGCCAGAACAAGCCTGGCCGAAACAACACAAATAAGCTCCAAAAGCGAAGGCGCACAAGTAAAAGATTTTACTACAAGCCTCGAACAACGCTTTGTGTCGGGCGAGCTCGACCGCGTAGACGTGCTCTACATGCACTATCTGTCGGCAGGACGCCAGCGTGCAACCGCCGACCTGCTGCTGCCTGTCGATACCGAAGCATTCGCAGCCAACGGCGAGGTCAAAGCCTCGGACCGCCCCTACATATTCGAGCCATCGGCCTCTGAGATTTTCCGCTCCGCACTGCCGATGTATCTGCTCTCGACAATGCAGGAAATATTCTGCGAAAACCGCGCCAGCGAGCAGGCGGCACGCGTCATGGCCATGCAGTCGGCCAACGACAATGCCAAGAAGTTGCTTGACCAACTGCAGCTTGAATATAATAAACTACGACAGCAATCAATCACCACCGAACTGCTCGACATTGTCGGCGGTCAGGTGCGCGACTAAGCATATCACTCGAATAATAATCAATCAGTCTATCATTCAATGGGTAGTGTAAAAGAATATTTTTCATCTCTAGGCAGCGGAGTAGCCAGTCTGCTCAAAGGTCTGCAGGTAACAGGTAAAGAGCTTGTCACTCCCAAGCTCACCGAGCGTTACCCCGAGGACCGCGACAGCCGCCACGTGCCCGAACGCTTCCGTGCCATACTTACTCTGAAGTACAACGCCGAGGGCAATCACAAATGTATTGCCTGCGGCACCTGTGAGCGCAACTGCCCCAACGGCACCATCACCTTGGAAACCAAAATGGTCGACACTGCCGCCGGCACCAAGAAAAAGAAACTCAGCAAGTATCTCTACGACCTTGGCTCGTGTACTTTCTGCCAGCTGTGTGTGACCTCGTGCCCCACAGACGCCCTGGAATTCAACAACGACTTCGAACAGGCAGTGTTCACCCGCAGCAAACTGGTGAAACAGCTCAACTACCTGCCCGAAAAGGAAGAGCCGGCGCCTACTCCTGAGGAACTCGCCAAGGCTGCAGCCGAACGCGAAGCCAAGATAGCTGCCGCCAAAGCCAAAGCCGCCGCAATTAAGGCCGCCAAGGAAGCCGAAGCTGAAAACAAATAAACTGTCGTCCGGACAATGGCCTGCCGCCGCACGCCGTCCAACGCCGACAAAGCCATAAACGTAAGACGTTTAGCCAAGGCTTAAACGTTAAACGCAAAGCAGAGTAAAAATAATAAACCAACAAATCATAATGGAATCAGTAGGAAGTATCATCATCTATGTGATCCTCGCTCTGGCCCTGGTGGTATGCTCCATCATGGCCGTGACGACCCGCAAGATACTGCGTGCAGCCACCTACCTGCTCTTCACCCTGTTTGCCGCCGCCGGAATTTATTTCCAGCTCGATTACGAGTTTCTTGGCGCAGTGCAGATTGCGGTGTACGCCGGCGGTATAGTGGTGCTGTTCGTATTCTCCATCTTGCTTACCAGCAAGCCTGGCGACAACTCCGAGGCTCTCAGCTCCAAATCGAGAGTTACCGGACTGGTAGCCGCCCTGGCCATGCTGGCAGTTACAGGCGCCGCTCTTCTGAGCCGCTGCGAACTGTTCCTCGCCCGTCCCGAAATGCAGAACCCCGACATGAAACTGTTGGGCAGTGTGCTAATGGGTACCGGCGAAGGAGAGTATCTGCTGCCCTTCGAGGCAGTGAGTGTGTTGTTATTGGCATGTATAATCGGTGGCGTGGTAATCGCCCGTCGCCGTTAAATCTTGGCTGATATGGAAATTACCGCAATATTTTACCTCTTGCCCGCCCTGCTGATGTTTTGCGCAGGCGTATACGGTTTCATTACCCGCAAGAATATGATCGCGATACTCATATCGCTGGAACTCATGCTCAACGCCGTCGATGTGTTCTTTGTGGTTTTCAACCGCTATCTTCATCCCGGCCAGCTCGAAGGCATGTTCTTCACACTCTTTGCAATAGCAATCGCAGCCGCTGAGACCGCCCTGGCTATCGCAATCATCATCAACATCTTCCGCGCCACCAAGAATGTCGACGTGCGCGGTCTTAATGAAATGAAATTCTAAGCCCGATGGATGCAACATTACCCCTTCTGATCCTCGTCATACCTTTGGCGATGTTCCTTCTGCTGGGACTCTTCGGCAACAAGATGAGTCATCCGCTTGCCGGCACCCTCGGCACGCTCGGCATGGGAACCACCCTGGTTCTGGCCTATACTGTGGCTTTCACCTACTTCTTCAGCGGTGACCCCACATTCATCGCTGAAAACGGCGACCGCCTCCAGCATGTAGTATTCAACCAGACCTGGCTCGCGTTTACTCAAAATCTCGTAATCAAGCTGGGCTTCCTGCTCGACCCCATCTCGGCCATGATGCTTGTGGTAATTACCACCATCTCGTTCATGGTACATCTCTACAGCATGGGCTACATGCGCGACCATCACGGCGTGTACGAACACGGCTTCCAGCGTTTCTACGCTTTCCTGTCATTGTTCAGTTTCTCAATGCTGGGTCTTGTGGTTGCCACCAACATCTTCCAGATGTATATCTTCTGGGAGCTTGTAGGCGCCTCGTCGTACCTGCTGATTGGCTTCTACTACACCAAGCCCTCGGCTGTGTCGGCCTCGAAGAAAGCGTTTATAGTTACCCGCTTCGCCGACCTCGGATTCCTTATCGGCATTCTGGTACTGTCGTTCTACACTCAGACATTCAACTTTGTAGAATTCACCTCGGCTCCGGTCGAAGGTCTGCTTGATACCTATCAGGTAAACATCGCCACCAGCGAAGGCATCCGCAATATCTTCGCATCGGCTCAGGCCAGCACTTTCATGGGTGCATCTGTACTCACCTGGGCTCTCGTGCTGATATTCATGGGCGGCATGGGTAAATCGGCCATGATGCCTCTGCACATCTGGCTGCCCGACGCCATGGAAGGCCCCACCCCGGTGTCGGCCCTCATCCACGCCGCTACCATGGTTGTGGCCGGCGTATATCTGGTGGCCCGTCTGTTCCCGCTCTATCTGATGGAAACCGCCGCACTCGACATCATCACAGTTGTAGGCGCTGTTACAGCCTTATACGCCGCCATGGTTGCTTGCGCTCAGATTGACATCAAGCGTGTGCTGGCATTCTCTACCATATCACAGATTGCCTTTATGATGGTATCGCTGGGTGTGGCACGCCCCGATTTCCACGAAGGACTCGGCTACATGGCCTCGATGTTCCACCTGTTCACCCATGCAATGTTCAAGGCTCTGCTCTTCCTCGGTGCCGGCGCGCTTATTCACGCCATCGGCTCGAACGACTACACCGAAATGCACGGCCTGCGCAAACACATGCCCATCACCCACTGGACATTCCTTATCGGCTGTCTGGCAATCGCAGGCATCATACCTTTCAGCGGATTCTTCTCCAAAGACGAAATCCTCAGCTCCTGCCTTGGCAACAGCACCTTCGTTTACATCTGGATGAGCGCAGTGGCAGCACTGACCGCATTCTATATGTTCCGCCTCTACTACCTCATCTTTTGGTGGAAAGAACACGAAACACCGGCAGGCCACCACGCGCCCCACGACCAGCCCTGGACTATGTCGCTGCCTCTGATTATCCTTGCAGCCATCAGCTGTGTGGCAGGTTTCATTCCCTTCGGCAACTTCGTAAGCTGGAACGGTGAACCTTACGACTTCATGGCACACTTCGACTGGAGCGTAGCAGCAGTAAGCCTCTGTGTGGCTATCCTGGCCATCGTACTCGCCACAGTGATGTACCGCAAGGAAAATCCTCTTCCTGCAAAGTTCAAGAACGCCATGCCAGCCCTGTGGCGCTGGTGCCATCACCGCTTCTACTGGGACGAACTCTACATGTTCATTACCCACAAGATTATCTTCGGCCTTATCTGTAAGCCCATCGCCTGGTTCGACCGTCACATCATCGACGGCTCCATGGACGCAATGGCAACCGTAACCAACAAGGCATCCGAAGGCATCAAGCCCCTGCAGTCCGGCCAGATTCAGTTCTACGTATGGATATATCTCATCGGCGCACTGCTGCTTGGCGGCATCACTGCAATCTGCTTAATGTAAACCTGCAAAAAACACAGTACAATGATATTCGATAATATATTGATCTACTTTGTGGTAATTCCGCTGATTATGCTCGGCGGCCTTGCCCTCTGCCGCAATATCAAGCAGATTCGCGCCGTGGCTGTAACCGGCTCGCTGGCCCTTTTGGCTCTCTCTGTGGTATTGCTGGTACAGTATCTTGAAATCCGCGCCGGCGGCAACGAAGACCCGATGCTCTTCGTCGACAGCTGGACCTGGTTCGCACCTCTCAACATCAACCTCGCCGTAGGTGTCGACGGCATCTCGGTAGCCATGTTGCTGCTGTCGTCGGTAATCGTTCTCGCAGGCTCGTTCGCATCGTGGACAATAGCCCAGCCCAAGGCATTCTTCCTGTGGCTGATACTGCTTTCGACCGGTGTGTTCGGATTCTTCATCTCGATTGACTTGTTCACCATGTTCATGTTCTACGAGGTAGCGCTGATTCCTATGTACCTTCTGATTGGTGTATGGGGCTCAGGCAACAAGAACTACTCGGCTATGAAACTGACCCTGATGCTTATGGGCGGCTCGGCCTTCCTGATGCTCGGCCTCATAGGTATCTATTATAACTCGACCGGCGCCGACGGCGGCCACACCTGGGACATCCTCGAAATAGTGAAATACTCCTACATCAGCAAAGGCTGGCAGTACTTCCTCTTCCCCATGACCTTCGTAGGCTTCGGCGTACTGGGCGCTATGTTCCCCTTCCACACATGGTCGCCCGACGGCCACGCATCGGCCCCCACAGCAGTGTCGATGCTCCACGCCGGCGTACTTATGAAACTCGGCGGTTACGGCTGCTTCCGCGTGGCAATCTATCTGATGCCCCAGGCAGCACACGACCTCAGCATCATATTCCTGATCCTTACCGGCATATCGGTAGTGTACGGAGCTTTCAGCGCCTGCGTCCAGACGGACCTCAAGTACATCAACGCCTACTCTTCAGTGTCGCACTGCGGCCTGGTACTGTTCGCCATCCTGATGCTTAACTCCACCGCCATGACCGGCGCCATTATGCAGATGCTCTCGCACGGTCTGATGACAGCTCTGTTCTTCGCCCTTATCGGTATGATTTACGGACGTACCCACACCCGCGACATCCGCCAGATGGGCGGCCTGATGAAAATCATGCCCTTTCTGGCAGTATGCTACGTAATCGCCGGTTTCGCCTCGCTTGGTCTGCCCGGTCTTAGCGGCTTTGTGGCAGAAATGACCATCTTCGTAGGCTCGTTCGAAGCCGGTATGACAAACTACCTGAGCGGCGCCGGCAGCACACGCCTGGTGTTCACCATCATCGCATGCTGCTCCATTGTAATCACCGCAGTGTATATCCTGCGCGTGGTAGGCAAACTTCTGCTTGGTCCGGTACACGACAAGCACCATCTGGAGCTGACCGACGCCACCTGGTGGGAACGCGTTGCCGCCATCATGCTCATCGTGGCAGTAGCCGGCATAGGTTGCTTCCCCAACTTCTTCAATAATCTGATTAATACCACATTCACCGAAAAGATCTTTACGGTCCTCGGCATGAATTAACTGTCATAAACCACTGCAAACAATGGACTACTCGCAATTTTTATTCATGAAGCAGGAGATAGGCTTGCTGATAGTGTTTCTGGCAGTCTTTCTCTATGATACCTTCATGCCACGCAAAGCGCTGCCCGCCCTTCCTGCGGTAAGCGCAGGCCTTATGCTCATACTCACCCTGCTGGGATTTACCAGCTGCCTGGGAGGCAGCGATGCGGCAGAAACCGCATTCGCAGGTATGTACGAAACCTCGCCCATAATCAACGCCATCAAAAACGTACTCAACGTAGGCGTGATAATAGTGCTTCTGCAATCGATCAAATGGGCCAACAGCGACTTTATGAGCGTACGTCGCGGTGAATTCTACGAACTGCTGCTGGTAACACTCTTCGGCATGTATCTGATGATATCCGCACGCCACTTCCTGCTGTTCGTTATCGGTCTTGAAAGCGCCTCTCTGCCCTTGGCAGCCATGGTCGCTCTGGACAAAAACCGCTACGAAAGCCACGAGGCTGCAGTGAAATATATTCTCACCGCTTGCTTCTCGTCGGCCATCTTTATGATGGGTATCGCACTGGTATACGGCCTCAGCGGCTCGCTCTACTTTGCCAAAATTCACGCTGCTATAACCGAGGGCAACTCACTGATGCTCATTACAGCCCTGGCATTCGTAATGGCCGGCATGGGCTTCAAGCTTTCACTTGTACCCTTCCACCTCTGGACAGCCGACGTATATCAGGGTGCCCCCACATCGGTAACCTCATATCTGTCGGTAATCTCCAAGGGCAGTGCCGCCTTCGCATTCATGGTAATCCTGGTACAGGCATTCGGCGCCATCTACTCGGAGGTATGGGAGTGGATGCTCTACGCAGTAATCATACTCACCATCACAGTAGGTAACCTCTTCGCCATCCGCCAGCGCAACATGAAGCGCTTCCTGGCTTTCTCGTCAGTATCGCAGGCCGGCTACATCATGCTCGGCATAGTAGCCTTCAACTGGATGGGTACAGCAGCACTTATCTACTACATTCTGGTGTACATATTCTCTAACCTCGCCGCCTTCGGTGTAATCGGTGCAATCGAGAACGCCACCGGCAAGATATCGATGGACGACTACCGCGGCCTGAACAAGACTAATCCCAAGCTCGCGTTCTGCATGATGCTGGCCATGTTCTCACTGGCAGGTATCCCGCCTTTCGCCGGCTTCTTCTCCAAGTTCTTCATCTTCACCTCGGCAATCAATCAGGGCAGCATCGCCATCTACGTGCTGGTGCTCATTGCCCTCATCAATACCATCATATCGCTCTACTACTACCTGCTCGTAGTAAAGGCAATGTACATCAGCGATGAAACTCCGGTAATCGAGAACTTCCGCAGCGCAGCAACCGAGAAACTCGGTCTGTGGGTAAGCATCGCCGGCGTAATGTTGCTGGGTATTGTAAGTTGCTTCTACACTTCGATACTCGAAATGGCCAAGGCCAGCGAGATATTCTTCCTCCACTAAGGAATTTATTCAACGCCATAACCGGAGAGGCCGTGTTCGTCGGAACACGGCCTCTCGTTTTGTACCACCCCGCGCATCAATAAAACCATAACATCCATTTTGCCACTTTTTCAACTAAATTTGCAGAATTAAAAAACTCTTTATACCTTTGCTGCCGAATCATACGCAAACAATGACTACAGGTAATCACATCCACCTTCCAATCAAGACTCCGCACAGCGGACCGGGTGGCCTGTAATCTGACTTTTCATCTACAAAATATCCGACAACAATGACCGCCCACAGCCATTGCTGTATCTGTACGGCAACACAGCCGACGGCCACGGTAGCACATTGACATAACGGTACACTATTAACATTAAAACTTACGACAAACTAATCTAACAGCGTATGAAATACTGTAACATGATAACGGTGGCAAACGCCAAAGTGGCCACCTACGACCACAGTTCCAAACTCGCAATGGAATATCCGGGCGAAGACATATTCACTTCGGCCCGCGACCTGAAAATACTCGGAAATACAAACCACATAGCTCTGCTTGCCGACTTCGGCAAGCAGAGCTCATTCAAAAACGCACTCCGAGGCATTGACACGACTCTCATCCTGAGTCTGACCGACACTGACAGCGACCACCTGCTTTGCTGCCGCCTGCTGCCTCTGAAAATGAAACGTTCGGAATGCTGCATCCGACAACGCATAAACTTTCCGATAGTCTTCGACCACAGCAGACCAATGCTAAGATACAACATACGTATAAGCGCCGAAAACGGCGAATGTCTGCTCGACATTCCTTTCAGACTCTACGACCTTACTCTGCTGAAGCTGCTACCCACCAGATTCTACTCGCCGCTCTCGGCCTCAATCACCACCTGCGGCGGACTCGTGCCAAAGAAAACTCCCGGCAAGGATTTCGACTGCTTCGACAACTACCTACACTTTGCATTATCAAGCCTCCTGCCCCTCAGTGTCGAACTGCCCGAACTGCAGCTCAGACTCGTAAAGCCCGACGGCACAGAATTATGCTCGTATGTAACTCCGCAGCGAAACACACTTAAGGACGCTAACAACGCTCAAGACAACATCAACGTTCGGGTGCATCTCGGCACATGCTGCGAATCGCCACGCGGCGAATACTATGCCGAACTGCTGTCGATGGGCTATCCTATTGCCGGAATGGTGTTCTCAACCGCGGGCGAAGCTGTGGAAGGCCTGTGGACAGGCGCCGACACAGAGCCTATAAGAAATTACACTCCGGCTGCCGCCCACCGACGCCTGCAGAGCATTTACCAACCACATGCAATCACGACCAAAGATTGCACCGGCTGTAGGCCATCCGGCTTTGGAGTATAAGATTCATGGGTTAAAAACTGATAACGTCTGAACCGCAGCAGCGGGTGAATTTGTTCTAATGATAAATTCAATTCTTTCACTTTAAAAATTGTCGGAATGAAAACTCTCACGTTATCAGCTATATCACTCTTACTGTCGCTCTGCAATCTTAATATAAACGCACAGACCGTCGAAAAAATCAAATACGGTGATTTCGATTCATGGATTACCCGAAACATCAAGGAATCGCGGGTGTTGGGCGGCAAAGTCAAAAAGGTGTACGCCATAGGCCCAAGCGCCACACTCGGCTCTACACCCTACAACGGCAGCAGCGCCTCGCCGTGGGCCACATCCAATGTAATGGCCCGCGTGATGGGCGTGACCAAGGGCAGCAACGCCGTGTATCCCGAAGCCCGCGAAGGCCACGGCCGCTGCGCACGCCTATGCACCGAAATAGAGCATTGCCAGGCCGCAGGACTTATAAGCATGGACGTGGTTGTGGCTGGCACTGTATTTCTGGGCAAGATGCTCGAACCCATCAAAAGCACCAAAAATCCTTACAGCAAAATGGAAATGGGCGTGCCTTACGACCACCGGCCGCAGGCCCTGGTCTTTGACTACAAACTCAACATACCCGGCAACAACCGATTGTACTCGTCGGGCTTCGGCGGCAAGAAAGAACTGCCCGGCGCCGACAAAGCCGAGGCGCTAATACTGTTGCAACGCCGCTGGGAGGACGAAGACGGCAATATATACGCCAAGCGCATAGGCACCGGCCGCGAACTCCTGGGCCACTCAACCACCGGCTGGACCAACGGACACAAAGTAGCCATACACTATGGCGAAGCAAGTTCGGTTTACCCGCTGATAGCAAAAGGGAAAAGCTACTACGCCTGCAACCGGAAAGGCCACATGGTGCCCGTGCAGGAAGTCGGCTGGGATGCACCTGACGCAGCTCCTACGCATCTGATAGTACTGTTCAGCAGCGGTAGCGGCGCTCCTTACACCGGCACCATCGGCAGCGAATTCTGCATCGACAACGTAGGATTGCAGCTATAGCCGACTGCATGCCGTAAGGATAGTAATCGGTGCGCTGTTCCACCTGACGTGTGCGAGTGTTTACTACCGATAAGATATTGCCCTGATAGTCGGGGATATAGTGATGGTAGACTGTGTCGGCTATGGTCATGTAGCCACCGGGGAGGTTCAGCCGCCGGGGTATGCCGCCTTCAAGCTCGTAAGCTCCTATGTAGTCGGTGGTTTCGGTGATTACTCCGCCCGAGCCGCCTATGGCGATGAATGTCGGACGGCGGCGAGTTTCCCGCAGTTTTACGCCGTCGGCACGGTAGATATAATCCAGACGGTAACCGTTGCTGAAATATATCCGTTCGGGCAGGTTCAGTACGTTGTACCGTATGGAGTCGATGCCTCGGGTGGCGTCCTTTATCAGGTTGCCGTTGGCACCGTATTCGTGTGTTACTTTCACCTGCAGGCCCGGGCCTGTGAGCGAGCCCTCGAGTATGGGCGCGTCAGCGGCATCGACGACACTGCGCGGACGCCCGTTGCGGTAGTCAGCCCGGATTTCATTGACCACGCCGTATGTGCCTACGTCGGTCAACCCCATACGCTTTATACGGGTGGGATTGGCCTCGAGGTCGTAGCTGTAGCTGGCGCTGTAGTCAGCTTCGGGGTTTTCACGTTCGCTGTAACCCGCTTCGGTCAGTCGACCAAGGCGGTCGTATCTGTAGCTGTACGACTGCTTGTTGCCGCCGTAATAGATATCTTTGCCGGAGATTTTACCGGAGTATTGTGGTACCTTGCCATAGCCGAACCAGAGATCTTCGGTCACAAACGGCGTGGAGCGGTGTGTGGCGGTGCCGTTGATGTTGTAGCCGATGCTGCAGCTGAGGTCGTCGTTATAGCCCCATGTGCGTGAGAGCCGTCCGAGATTGTCGTACTCGCAGCCGAGCGTACGGATGCTGCGACCCGAGAAGTCGAGCATTACGTCGAGCGTACGCCCGAAGCGGTCGTAGCTGTAGCTGTGGCTGTGACTGCACACTATGCCGATGTTGCGGTTGAGCGTAAATGCGTCGCGCTGAGCCGTCAGCAGGCCGTAAGGACTGTAGCTTGACTCTACCGTGTAGTCACCCTGCAACAGGTTCCCGACCACGCTTTTTATAAGCCGTTCCTCGCGGTCGTAATAGTTTACGGTGAGCAGTTGCTGCGGGCTGTCGCCTCCGAGGGTGGCCATAAGTGTTGCGGTGCATAGTCCGCGTGGTTGCGATATGGCGCCGGAGGGCAGATTGGCCGGTACGGCGCTGTAGTCGTCGTAATAGCTGGCGGTAAGTAACTTTGCCGATGGAATCAGTGCTGATACTGCACCGGCGACACTGTAGCCGCTCCGGCATACTGTGCCGGTGGCGTCTTTGCGGGTAAGACCGGTAACGGTCATTTCGGGCGCGATATAGCTGCCATTCCATATAGCGGGATTACGGTCGGCACAAGTGCCGGTGAGGGCTTCGCGTCCATAAGCGTCGTATAGCCTGAACGAGCAGACACCGGCGGCGCGCTGGTTGCCGTCGCGGCTGAATGCCACGCGCCCCTCGCTGTCGTATACGAATTCCACCTCCTGCACACCTGGGAACTTTTTGCTACGCAGTCGGTGCCGGTCGTCGTAAGTATACACATAAGCCATGCTGTTTATTTTGGTCTTGTAGCTGTCGAACGACCGTGCAAGGTTTGCGGCATAGGCCGGGGGAATTACCACCAGAGGGTCGCCCCATGAATTGCTGATAACGTAAGTGTCGGCAAAACTACCGTCGTCGGCTATGGCGCGCGTCAGTACCGTACGCCCGAGGCAGTCGGTGAAAACCAGTGTCACGCGCCCGTCGGCATCAGTGCTTTTGGTACAGTCGAGTTCTCCTGCACTATAATTCAGAGCATAAGCAGAGGTTTCGCCATTACCGGATAAATATCTTAAGCCATGTGACAGTTTGCCCTGGAACATGATGTATCGCTGAACATCAAGTTCTTTAATGGCGGGATTGCTGCACAGGGCTTCTGTTTTAGACGGGTGTTTGAAGAACTGCGCCCCAGCACGGCGTATCTGCACGGTATTGCCATTGTAGGCAACACTGTCGTAGCCAAGCGGGTCGCCGTATTGCCGACGCGACTGTTCTCTGAAGAGTTCGTCGGGCAGATGCTTTATGCCGTATGTCTTCATATCGTCCGACATCAGCAGGGGCCGCCATTGTTTGAGCATGCGACCGAGAGCGTCGAAGTGCTGCACGTTTAGTATATCTTCGCCATTTCCAAGTCCTTCGGTCACTCCGATTAACATGTTGCCGAAGCCATCGTAATGCTTGTTTGTGACCACACTGTCGCGCTCGCTGCTGTAGGTGGTGGAGCGTATGGTGTTGATATTGTATGGAAAGTTGCCTGAACTGTCATCTCTGATGTACTCGTAGTTATGGCGCGCAAGCAGTCTGCGGTCGCTGTCATAACGAGCCGAAAGTCTTCCGGCACAGTAGTCGAAGTATTCTTTGCGACCACTCGGACGGGTGATTTCGTTGCAACCCACGTAATTGTCATATCCGTATGATGTTTTCAGACCGGAGTCCTTATCTCCGAGTGTGATTTCAGTAAGTTGGTTGAAACTGTCCCAACTATAGTGTTTCTGAGGCATACCGGTCTGTTTCATACCACAGGGTAACCCGTGCGTGAAACCGCAGTTGAAAATCTGTTCGGCCATAAGCGCCCGGCCATGTCCGACCAGACTGATTCTTGACGGCCATAATTTCTTGCCGGTACGGGTATATTCATGTTTCTGCAGCAGGGTATCTGCGCCGTTTACTATCCACATGGTGGCTATCGGCATGTTAAGTCTGCCGTCGGCTGCAGCCTGAGCAAAGAAGCCCTCTTTGGCGTAGGCCGCTATAGCTGTATACCTCTCGATTACTTCGCCACCGGTAATCTGGAATACACCCAGCGGCAGCCTCTGAGATGTAATATTGCCGAGAGAATCGGTATTAAACGGCTTTAATGGAGTATCTTCTGTGGGCAATGCTTTCCAGTAACCTGCCGAATTGAACGCAAATTTCCAGATGGCATCTTGCCGATACATACTTTTTGAAGTACTATCGCTGGTATAATAAAAACAGGTACTTGTGTTTCTGGAACTGCCGTCATCAAAGTACGTGTATTCCGATTTTGAGCGTAGCAGTGGCCGGAATGCAAGCAGATGATACTGGAAAAGACTGAATTCGCCAAGGTTATTGTATTTGTATGGAAACGCGGCAAATACTCCGTCACGACGAACTACTCCTTCGTGAAAAGTTCCTACAGGTATCCTTATACTATCGCACAGTTCGTAGTTATACAGAGTGCAGCCCTGTGGCTTGAGTCCGGAACTGTCGCGACGGTATCTCACCACGCGCTTCAGCAACGGTTGCGCTCCAATCGTTTCACGGAAACTGCCGGATACAATATCGGCCTTTTGAAATATTTCCCTGTAAGACGGATTGACTCCAATTGACATCGTAGGCCCGTTATCCTTATTATTAAAATTATAGAGATAGCGCTTTTGCTTGAGCAAGGTGTCGACATTTAGGACTCCTCCGTTGTACTGATCTATAGGAATATGGCATATCGAGGTATCGTAAATGTATTCATTTACATATTCAGGCACAGAGTCACGACTATCGTGTATTGACTCAACCACTCGACCATAAAAGACCTTTGCATTTTCAGGTGCATATCCGCAGCCACGCGTTGAGTTCAACATTGTAGCGGATGTACAATACCGGTCAACCAGAGCCATTGTCCCTGGATCTGTAGAGATTCTTACGTAATCGTGATTACCGGAAAGTGATATAAAATCACTGGCGCGTATTCCTGCAAGATTTACATTGCACATTCCATCGGAATATTCGAAACTGCGTATTTTCGACTTATTGGTCACCGGATCGGTTGTCCGGAACGATTTTATTCTTATGCCGATTCGCGGATTTGTCGGGTCTGGATCCTCCCCATCCTTTTTTTTGACCGTGAAGCCAAGAGGGTCCATCTCTCTGACAAATTCGTCGCTGATTTCGGTATTTCGTCCAGATGAGCCCAAGTCAATATGAAGGCGGTTATAGTCTGCGCTGTCGGCAGGCTTTGGCGACGCAACTTCATAATTAACCTGAGTATGTACTCCGCTGAATGTAATCCAGCTGCTTAAAGAACCGGTTCTGGCGTACCCTAAGTTATACCCTCTTTCGGTATTAAATTTTCCGGTTTCTGTATCAATAACTGCACGATAGCCTCCAATAGTATTATTGCCATTGCAGTAGCCGAAGAAATCGTAGGATTGGTTTGACCCTCCGTAATAGTTGAACTGCCATTTGTCGGCAAGTTCATTACCCACATATTTATGGATAGACGTAAGTTTGCCGTGTGTGCCGATTACTCCTTTGAGTTTTACATTAGCAACATTATTAACGTCCGGGCCTCGGAAAATAATCTCGGAAACCCTCATGGAAGGTTCGTCGCCATAGTCAAATTGTGAAGTTTCATGATTGAAAATCACAGCTCCGGCAAGAGAACGGATTGATTTAAGAATCCGGGTATCGCTGTAAGTGGTCAAATTAGTATTTTGTGCTCCAGCTGGACCGCCTCCAGTGACTTTGATATCGTTCAAGACAAAAGTACAATTCAAAACCCTCAGTTTGGTATTGCGGTTCAACTGCCAGGATGGCATCACATCATAATCGTATGAGATTAAATCATATTCAGGCGAAATAATTTGACTCAGATGCCAGGTTATTATGGCGTCATATTCATATCGGTAAGGGTAGCCCATCAGGCTCATCGACTGATATTTATGGTGACAATTTTCCTTTTCCGAAAAAATGTATCTGGTTCCGTCAGGCGTGGTCACTGTAAAAGAGTCGATATATTCTTTCCCCTGATTGTCTTTTTTTCGTGTAAGGCTTATCTCGTTTTCCGATGCCGGCAGTTGTACAATATCATTGTCAAGAATCACAAACGAGCCGCTCCCTCCGGGACAATAATAACTGTACCGGTCAAGATGAGCATCGACTGCCATGGTTTCAATAGCTTTAAGATACCGGGTCGCATCTTTTAAATCAGTACTATACAACAATGTGCTTAATGATCGGCTATCGTAACCCCGAAATTCATCGGGCAGATTCATTATAGAGCGCGAAACGGCACCTGCAGCACTGAGTGTCCATCCCATACCAAACCAGCCCGACTTCTCGTTGTGTCTGTAACCTCGTATCTGATAGTTCAGTGCTATATCCATTTCGATGGAGCCCTCATGCCATTTAAACAGCGGTACCGACAGAGTGGCGGTGCCGTCGGAGTAGTTCATCGAGGCATCCACATATTTCATCATGCCGCTTACCTCCGGTGAAGGACCTGTTATCCGGTCTTCAAGTGTGCGCGAAGGGTACAATGAACCATTGCCGATGGTTGATGGTTCATAAATCGCATTACCTTTATCATCAAAGCCTAAAATCAAATCGGAAGAGAGCCCTGTGTGATAAATACCGGACTGCCCCATTGCAGATATGAAAAACCCTGCAAATACCATACACGCAACCAATACCTTTTTCATAGCCTAACGAATAATGATTCTATGCAGATAACAATTATACCCTTCTCTAATAGCAAGCAGATATTCGCCGGGGGGCAGACGGTCGATATTAACCGAATCTCCTTGAACAAGACGGCTCAGATACACACGGCCGGCAATGTCGCACAGCAGCACACTGCAGGTACCACAGACGGCAGCCGGCTCGATGGTCAGCCCTGCAGTACCGTCAGGCTGTATTACACGACCATTAAAATTCCCTGATACAGTGAAAGTATCAAACGACGCGAGAGCCTCGCTTATGTCTTCGCCTGCGGCTAAGGCATATCTGCCTGTGCTTGCTGCTGACCGGGTGGACGGAGTATTGGAGGCCATTGGCGGTACCGTCCGGTTCTCATAGCCGGGGAAGACGTATATCTTCTCGTACTGAACAGCGGGTATACTGTCGCCCATATAGCTGTAGCGCTCCCACACTGCCGAGGGGTGACGCAGCCCCGGCGCATACCAATAGACAGTTTCGAAGCATACCGGATATTCAACACTGTCAGCACGGTTGTATTCGTAATCGGTATAGGCGATATTGCCGTCCAAACGGTAATACTGAGCCATAGCTCCACGCAACGTATCGCCCGGAGCAGCCACAAGAGTCTGTGGAGCATAAACATTTGCACTGAATTCGCCCGCCACAAGAGAGTATATGCATTGGTCCTGACGCATGCGGGCCGAATATGGGCGCACTGCTCCATCCGGCAGATAAAGTATCATCGAATCCGGCTGAAAATAGCGGTTCACCCACTCCTGGCGGTAAAGCCATAGGCTGTCGCCGCTCAACTTGAAATCACGCCGGGTATCAAGCAGAGTTTCATGAATGGCTGTATCGCCGCGCTGGTCATAACGGATGAATGCCGCCGAGTAAATCTCGCAGTCAGCCAAGTCGAGAACATTAGCCGTCAGGGCAGAATCCAGCGGCATGGGCGCTGCAATCCTGCTGCCTTCGTAGGTTTCAACACAGCGGTTCTGAGCCATTCCGGCAACGGTAACGATACTGAATACCAAAATCCATCCATAGCGCTTCATAATTGATTTATTTAAGGTCCGTTCACAAAGATATTCATTAGTGTCGGTATTTCCAAATTATTGCAACCTTTTTTGGGAGAAAATACAACAATAGCGCTTAGCCGGATTTTGGCTATGGTTTGCGTTGCCGATATCTCATGCAAAGCGCACAGCGAATACCGAAAAATAATACTCGGTGTTCGCTGTGCGCTTGGGTAAGATTTCACGGGTCTACAGCACCCACTCAACCTCTTTGAAATAGTATTCGCGCAGGTTGCCGGCAGTGTCGGCAAGCACCAGACGTCCGTCGGGGTTTACGTCGCTTACCGAGGCCCGGAAAAGTCGGCCGGTGGCTACGTCGCGGAAAGGGTGCTCGCCCTCGCCGCGCCAGAGATGACTGCGGTATGTGGCTACATCGCACGGCTGAGAGTCGACTATCGCATCGGCCAGGTGCTGCATCAGAGGCCTGAGCTGCATTTCCAGGCCGGTGATGTGTATCAGCGATATAGGATTGGGGGCATCGCTCAGAAAACACTTCTGGTTAACGTTTATACCTATTCCGACGATACTGCGCTCTATCATACCGCAGTTGATGGTATTCTCAATCAGTATGCCGCCCAACTTGCGGTCGCCGAAATATATGTCGTTGGGCCATTTGAGCGTAAGCCATTGCGGTGTGTCTACAAGTGAGCGCAGGTAGTCGCACACGGCCACCGCCACGGTCATGGACACTTCGAACTGCCTGGCAGCGGGCAGAGCATCGGGCCTCAGACATAGCGAAAAGGTCAGATTTTTGCCCGATTCAGCCTCCCAGCTGTTGCCTCGCTGACCGCGTCCGGCAGTCTGACTGACAGCGGCCACACAGTGGCCATGCGGAGTGTCGGGCTGAATCAATGCATTCGTGCTTGGGGTTTTGTCGACCCACTCTACAGTAGCGGCCATCAGTCGTGTGGCAATGTTACTTTTAGCAGGCGCGAACCGTCGGCGTCCTCCGAGATATCTACCCTTACAGTATCGTCGGGAAGTATGTCGGCCACTCGTTCGGGCCATTCGATAAGGCATACGGCGCCGGAGTCGAAATAGTCTTCCACGCCTATTTCAAGGGCTTCGTCGAGGCTTTCGAGGCGGTAAAGGTCGAAGTGATAGATTAGTTCGGCTGTGGTGTCGGAACGGTATTCGTTGATCAGCGAGAACGAGGGCGAGTTGGCTTCCTCGGCATCCACGCCAAGAGCCTGCACAAGGGCACGTATAAAGGTGGTTTTGCCGGCTCCCATATCGCCGTTGAAAGCGAATACAGTGTAGTCGTCCATCAGTCCTACAAATTCTTCTGCCGCGGCGGGCAGCGACTCCAGATTGGCTATGCGAATTGTTTTTTCCATTACTTTTTTGACAGGATTATAAGAGGTACCAGCATTTCTTCCATGGATATGCCTCCGTGCTGGAAGGTGCCGGTGTAGTATTGAACGTAGTAGTTGTAGTTGTTAGGGTAAGCGAAGAAATCGCGGTTCGCCGCGAATATATACGCGGTCGACACGTTGGGCGACGGCAGGCCGTATAATTCGGGACGCTTGATTTCGTACACCTGTTTGGGGTTGTAATTCAGGCTCTTGCCCAGTTTGTAGCGCAGGTTGGTGTTGGTGTTTTTATCGCCTATTACCTTTATGGGGTTTTCCACGCGTATGGTGCCGTGGTCGGTGGTGAGTATTATCTTGAAGCCCTTGTCGGCGATGCGGCGGAAAAGTTCGAGCAGCGGACTGTGACGGAACCACGACTCGGTAAGCGAGCGGTATGCGGCATTGGTCGATGCCAGCTCGCGTATCATTTTCGACTCGGTACGGGCATGCGACAGCATGTCGATAAAGTTCACCACCAGCACGTTGAGGTCGTTCTGCTCCAGTTTGCCAAACTCGCGCAGCAGTCGTTCGGCTCCATGCGAGTCGTTGATTTTGTTGTACGAGAAGCGGCAACTGCGTCTGTAGCGCTTAAACATAGTATCGATCAGCGGCGACTCGTTGAGGTTCTTGCCTTCCTCCGATTCTTCATCTACCCAAAGGTCGGGGAAGAGTTTCTCTATGTCCAGAGGCATGAGTCCGGAGAATATTGCGTTGCGGGCATACTGGGTTGCGGTGGGGAGTATCGATGTGTACAGCTCTTCCTCGATATTGAATATATCGGTAAGGAGTGGTTTTACACTGCGCCACTGGTCGAGGCGGAAGTTGTCGATAAGGATAAAGAAGAGCTTGTCGCCGTTGTCGAGCAGCGGAAATACTTTTTTGGGAAAAATCTGCGGCGACATCAGCGGATGTTCGTCGGTGCGCACCCAGTCTTCGTAGTTGCGCTTTACCCACTTTGCAAACTCGCTGTTGGCCTCGGTTTTCTGCATTTCAAGCAGCTGGTCCATGTTGGTTTCTGTGGCTGCCAGCTCGAGTTCGCGGTGAACCAGACGGCTGTACAGCTCGTACCACTGCTCAATAGTATCGGCCGAGTTAATGCTCTGCGACAAGGCGTTAAATTCCTCGCGGTAATCGCGGGTGGTCTGCTCCGACACAAGGCGGTCGGAGTGCAGTATCTTTTTGATTGCAATCAGTATCTGATTGGGGTTCACCGGCTTTATAAGGTAGTCGGCGATTTTGTTTCCTACGGCCTGATCCATGATGTTTTCCTCCTCGCTCTTGGTAATCATTATCACCGGCAGCAGCGGAAACTTCTGCTTTATCAGCGACAAGGTTTCAAGACCGGTCAGGCCGGGCATATTCTCGTCGAGCACAATAAGGTCGAAAGGCTGCGACTCGACCAGTTCGAGCGCATCGCGGCCATTGTTGGCGGTTGTGACCTGATAACCTCTGTTACTCAGAAACATCAGGTGGGGTTTGAGCAGGTCGATTTCATCGTCAGCCCACAGTATATGATAGTTCTCGCTCATTATTATGGTCAGTTAAATAGTAAATCATCGTCTTCGTCGCCTTCCGAACCCGGCGCATATTGCGGAGCCTTGGGCTTTTCGGGCTTGCTTGTCTGCGGCTGTTGCTCAGGCCCGGAATCCGGCATCAGAGGTTCTGACACGGGCTGAGGCTGAATTTCAGAGTTTTCGGTGGAGTCAACTTCGCTTTCCTCAGTATCGACAGCTTCGGCCTCTTGCTCTGCCTCCTGCTCTGCTTCATGTTCCTCGCGTTCAGAGAGAGTTTCGATTTCGGTTGCGGGCAACAGTTTGGCTTGTGCGTCGACATAGTTCTGCTCGTCGAGATAGCGGAAATACTCCTCGAATGAGTGGCCTCCGTCGAGCAGTTTCTTGAAGTTCTCGTCGGAGATTACCACAGGCCGTACGCCTGGCATAAGCCTGAATTCAGGCGATTCGCCCATAAGCCGGCGGTAGTAGTTGAGCTGCTCCATGTTGTCGAATCCTCTGATTACAACCATTCCAAGCCGGCCGAAGTTCATCAGTTCAATGTCGAAGTCCTTTACGGCAAAACTGCGGAAGTTAAAACGTGCAATTTCGTACAGCAACTGGTTGGCGGCCACCCGGTCGGTGGGAAAGAGCATCACCAGCAGCTGGCTCTTGTCGGGGCTGAGGTCGAATTCAAGCGGTCCGTCGGATGCCACGGCAGTTGAATCGCTGCCCAGCCTGGTATCCCATATAAGGCCGCGCAGATTCTCGGAGGTGGACTGCAGCCGGCGTCCCTGGGCCATGCCCTTGAGCCATGCCGAGCCCAGCGGTGCCAGATCGGTATCAGGATATCGGTCGAGCATCGCCTTAATCATTTCGTTGAATTCCCGGGGCTTATGTTCGGTTACGTATGCCAGCGCGTTTATAAACATGAACTTGGGCATCAGCTTGCTGAGCGGATACGTTTTCTCCATGTACTCGTATGCCTGATGCACAGCGGTATTACGGTTGTTGAAATAGTCATCAAGAGCCCGGTCATACAGGCTTTCCTGGTCGGCATCCATGGCTTTGAGGCGCTCTATATACTGAGGGTCGCGCATGGCCACACCATATGGCGAATCGGGGAAGTCGTTGATAATCATCTGCCTCCAATGCTCAGCACCGACGTTATCGCCACAGCGCATGGCCATGAGGTAGAGATTGTAGTATGTGTCGAGGCGGTACACATTGTCGGGATAATCCTTAAGCAGACGGTCGAACTCGGCACGCGAGGCACTGAAGTCTTCGAGTTTGTCCTTGAGTATCACGCCCATGTTGTACAGGCCCTCCTGGATAATCTCGTGGCAGGTCTGACGTTCGGCATCTGTCTTGGGTATCTGGTTGAGATAGTACTCGGGATAATGAGGGTCAGAAACACGCTTCTGTTCTTCGTCCGACTTTTCATCGGACTCACTGCCGCTGTCACCGTCGGTTTCTTCCGATTCGCCGGATTGTTCGTCATCGCTCGAGGCATCCTCCCAGTCGGCATTGTTAAAGGTGCTTTTGTTGCGCCGGCGCCAGTCGTCTTCCAGTTTTCGGGCACCCCAGCGGCGCTGGAAGTCGCTCTTACCTGCGTTCTTGGCCGACTGATTATAAAAATACCACGAATTGTCGGTGTTGATATTGAACTGGTTTGGCGCGTTCTTGTCGACGAGCTGATTGCCGTTTGCTGCCTGATTGGCCAGGAATTCCTCACGTGCGGCGGCCTCGGCCTCTTCTTTTTCTTTCTTCTTAAGTTCGTCGATTATACGGTTCACCACCTTCAGCTGCTCTTCTTCTGTCATGTTGCTGAGGCGGAGCAACGAATCCTGCAGGGTTACGTTCTGCGAGTATACTGCCAGTTCGTCGAGTACATCGGAACGCAGTTTCAGCCGTTTCAGGTCAGGATACGACTCGGGCAGCAAGGGCACGGCCTCGGCATAGCAAGGCTGTGCCTTATCGTATTTGCGCAAGTCGAAGTACAGACTGCCGAGGGTCAGCTGGCAAATAGCCTTGTCGATGCCGTTGCGCTTCGACTTCTCCACGGCCAGTTCGTAGTTCTCAATGGCCTTTGCGGTGTCGCGGCGCGACAGGTACAGGTTGCCTATGGCATAGTAAATCTGGTCGAGATACTCTGCGTTGCGATCATAGCGTGTCATACGCCGCAGGGCGTTCACCTCCGGAGTAATATCGCTGCCGCTGAACACCTCGCTCTGTTTAATTCTGGCATTGAACTTGGTGCGATATGGCGCCGACGCAGAGCCTCCGGCCTTTTTGAAGTAACTGTATGCCAATTCATTCTGACCGGTACGCGCATACAGTTGCCCCATCAGGAAGTTCAGGCGTATCTTGCGCGAGCCACTTGCAAGGCGTATGGCCTCGGCCAGATAGGGTATGGCCTTGGCATACTCTTCATGCTTGATATAGTAGTCGGCCCAGGCCGAATTGTAGAGATTCTGCAGGGTTTTGTTGACAAGCTCAGCCGTCTTTATCCTGGTAAGAATCATTTCGGCCTCGAACAGCCAGTCCATCGAAATATAGCTCTGCGCCTGCCACAGGCGAGCCTCGGTTACGGTTTCGGGCAGCCACGTAAAGTGGCGCGACACATAAAAGAATGTCGATGCCGCGCCCAGGAAGTCGCCGTTGTAGTACTGCGAGCGGCCCATCATCATCCAGGCATTGTGCAGAAACGGGTTATACTCGTCGCGCTTCATCCAGGCCTTGTAGGCGAGGTCGCCGCTCTTGCCCGACTTCTTTGGCGGCTTCTGCTTTATACTGCGTATCTGTATGGCTTTCTGAGCTTTTTCTATCGAGCGGTCGAAGTTCCCGCTTGGCTGCGGCGCAGTAGGGTCGTTTTTGGCCTCTACCGGATTCATCAGTACAAGGCGCGAGAAATCATCCTCGTACTTATCGTCCATCTCTTTGAGTGTCAGCTTGTAGTGTTCGTCGCCGTTGTAGTATATGTTGTAGCGGGTTATGAAGGCGGTGTAGTTTCGGCGCGCGGCGGTGTTCTTCTTGCCCAGACACGACGATAGAGCTACCGCACACAGCAGCGTGCAGCAAAGAATCAGCAGCGGTCGTACAAGGCGAGATTTCATCAGAGAAATAACGGAGCGTAGCCCCTGTTTATTGTGCCGATGAGGCCCCGGAACCGTCGGCACTTGCCTGAGTATCGGCTGCCGCCGGGCCATCGGGGGCATTGGCCGGTGCCTTCGGATAGGATATGCGCGAGTGGTATATGGTCTGCAGACGCTTGACGAATGCCTGCTTTATGGGCGCTACATCCTTGAATTCGAGGGTCGACTCGCTGTGCAGACCGTCGGCAATCTGACCATCGATAATTTTGTTTACCAGCTCTTTGAGTGCCTCGGGTGTATGCTCCTTTAGCGAGCGGCTTGCAGCTTCCACGGCATCGGCCATCATCAGCACCGATGTTTCCTTGGAACGCGGATTCGGCCCCGGATAGGTATATGGCGCCGGATCGACTTTCACGTCGGGATGGCGGTTGCACTCGGTATAATAGAAGTATTTGGCGATTCCGCGGCCATGATGCTCGCGCACAAAATCCTTTATCACGCCCGGCAGACCGTTTTTGTCAGCCAGCTTTACTCCGTCGGTCACATGGGCTATGATTATTCGTGCGCTCTGTTCGGGCGACAGCGCGTCGTGGGGGTTCACGCCGTGCTGGTTCTCGGTAAAGAAAGCCGGATTGCGCATCTTGCCAATGTCGTGGTACAGCGCGCCGGCACGCACCAGCTGTACGTTGGCGCCTATGTATTGGGCGGCATCGGAGGCCAGATTGCTCACGGCCATCGAATGGTTGAATGTGCCGGGGCAATCGTCGCTGAGTTTTTTCAGCAGCGGGTTGTTGATGTCGGCCAGTTCTACAAGGGTCACCACCGACACGAATCCGAATACTCGCTCCACCAGAAACATCATCACATATGTAACCGATGTCAGAGCCGAGTTAATGGCCAAGAAGCCCACGGTACGCCACGAGAATCCGCTGAAACTGCCGTTCATAAGCAGTTCGAGTGCGATATACGACACTATGTAGCAAGCGCCTACGGCCAGCGCTGTGCGCAGTAGCTGAGCGCGGTTGCGCAGCTCGCGCAGCGAGTTTACGGCACCGATGGTGGCGCAGAACTGCAGGAATATGAATTCGAGAGGGTATGATGTTATGCCTGCGGCTATCAATGTCAGCACCAGCGACACGTATATGGCCGTGCGGGTGTCAAAAAACACCAGCACCAAGATTGGTACTATAGCCATAGGCACAAGATAGATACCGCCTACAATTCCCGAGTCGAGTCCGACACAGAGCAGAAATGGCACCGTTATGCTCAGCAGCAGGAAGAGTATGCTGCGGCGGGTACGCATCATTGCCGGACAGTAGTTGTATATATACAGCAGCAATGTGGCCAGCAGTATGGTCACATACATAAACTGCCCTATCCACACCATATACTCATGACGAGTTTGCTTGGTATGATAGGTGGCCAGCTTGCTTTCGTAAGTCTGCAGGTTCACATAATCCTGAGGAGTTATAATCATACCCTTGTCGATTATGGTCTGACCCTGCTGTATCACACCGCGGGCACCCTCGAGCTGAGCTAAAAAGGAGTTGTACACCTTTTTATTTTCTTCCTGGTTCAGAGTCACATTGGGCACAAGCAAGGTTTCCATTCGGGCCATCGACAGGTAGTGACGGCCGGCGCTGTCGGTGATGGTAGCGTCGAGATCGCGGTAAATTTCCACCGGCGAGAGCAGTGCCTCAGTGTTCATGGTGTTGAGCACGTTGTTTTCGCGGTCGTCGGGCACTCTGATTTTGCGCAGCTTGCCCGAAGTTATATCCTGCCGGATATTGTTATCGACCACTCCGCGGCGGTAGAAAGCCCTGAGTTTGGCGGCAATAAGGCTTCGGGTGCGTTCGTGCCCGGCAGGCAGGGCGGCCACCAGCGAGTCGGCCACCGATGTGTTGATGCTGAACACCGGCTGGTAATGGGCATCGAGCGAGTCGCGCAAGCGGCGTGATGTCAGAGAATCGGGATAGATTTCTATGTCGAAAGGCGCAATCAGCTTGGCGTAGTTCCATGGTCTGCCCTGCTCGTAGTTGAGGCTGTCGGCCTCGGTATGCGGGTAGAAATACACTATCACCATGGCTGCCGCCAGAGTCATCAGTATACCTGTTATTAGCTTGGTCTTATACATTGTTATTTTATTCGGGCTGCGTTGGTAACTCCTTTTACAGACGAAATTTTATCAACAAGGTTGTCGACAATCGAGGCATCGGCCACCCGTACCCAGAACTCACATTCGAACACCTCGTTGTGCGACTCTATGTTGAGCTTGCGGATGTCGATGCCCATATAACTGGATATAAGCAGAATAAGTTCCTGCAGAATACCAAAGCGGTCGACACCTTCGATGTGTACACGGGCCGGGAAACGCACTCCCACAGTGTCCCAGCGGGTAGCCACTATGCGTGGGCCGTAGCCGGCTTTGAGCACCTGGGCCCGCGGACATGTGAGGGCGTGGACTGTAAGTCCGCCGTCGTCGTTGATATAACCCATAACGTCGTCGCCGGGCAAAGGGTTGCAGCAATCGTCAATCCGGTAGTTGGGTTTGCCGGTGTCGGGGTCGGTGCGCAGCACATACACTTCCTTGGGATTGATTTTGGGTTTCTGTTCGGCGGTGTCGGCCTGTGGCCCCTGGTTCTGGCGGCCGGTGACAAAACGTCCCAGACTGAGTACCCGCGACAGCAGGCCGCTGCTGCGATGCTCGTTCTCGGCGGCCACTGCCTTGCGCAGTGTGCCCACCAGAAAGTCACCCAGCACTATCTCTTCGGCGCCGAGCTGATAACACAGGTCGTCGCGGTTGCCCACATGGAATGTACCTTGCAGCTTGGTAATCACGGCGTTGGTGTCGGGCAGGCCTTTTTCGGCCAGCCATGCGGCCAGCATTTCCTTGCCCTTGTTTATCAGCGGCTGACGCATCTTGCGCAGGCCGGCCTTTAGGCGGGTCTTGGCCTTGGCCGTAACCACAAAACTCTCCCACTCGGGCTGTGGCACCTGCGATTTGGAGTCGAGCACTTCCACCTGGTCGCCGCTGCTTAGTCGGTGGCTCAGAGGCACCAGCTTGTGGTTGACCTTGCCTGCTATACAGTGCAGGCCCAGTTCGGTGTGCAGGGCAAAAGCCACATCGAGGACTGTGGCACCGGAGGGCAGTGTCAGCAGTTCGCCCTTAGGGGTGAACACCACTATTTCAGAGGCAAACAGATTGAGTTTAAGGGTATCGAGAAAATCAATGGCGCTTGGCTCGGGATTGTCGAGAATATCCTTGATAGTACGCAGCCATGCGTTGAGTTCCGACTCCTCGTCGCCCTCGCCAATTTTGTATCTCCAGTGTGCGGCAAAGCCTTTTTCGGCAATCTCGTCCATGCGTCGCGAGCGTATCTGCACTTCTATCCAGTTGCCGTCGGGGCCCATCACAGTAAGGTGCAGGGCCTGGTAGCCGTTAGCCTTGGGAGCCGAAATCCAGTCGCGCGTACGGTCGGGGTGCAGGCGGTAAAGGTCTGTTATGGCCGAATAAATATTCCAGCAGAGAGTCTTTTCCTTGGCGGGGTCGTCACACTCAAACACAATTCGCATGGCATAGAGGTCGTACACCTCCTCGAAAGGTACATGCTTGGTTTCCATCTTCTTCCATATGGAATACACCGATTTGAGCCTGGCCTTTGCCTCGTACTTCAGACCTAATTCGTCGAGTTTCTGTTTTATGGGCAGCGAGAAGTCGGAGTACACAGCCGAACGCCTGGCCTCGCTCTGCTGTATCTGCTCGGATATGCGCTGGTAAGCCGCAGGATGCTCGTACTTGAAACTGAGGTCTTCGAGTTCGGTCTTGATTTCGAACAGGCCCAGACGATGTGCCAGCGGAGCGTATATGTACAGTGTTTCGCCGGCAATCTTGTACTGTTTGTTGGGAGCCATGGAGCCGAGTGTGCGCATATTGTGCAGTCGGTCGGCCATTTTTATCAGCACCACGCGTATATCCTCGCTCATGGTCAGCAACAGCTTGCGGAAATTCTCAGCCTGAGCCGATGCTCTGTCGCCGAAAATACCGCCCGAAATTTTGGTGAGGCCCTCCACCAGCTGTGCTATCTTAGGCCCGAAATGGCGCTCGATATCCTCTACCGTGTAGTCGGTATCTTCCACCACATCATGAAGCAGCGAAGCACAAATCGACGTCGAGCCAAGTCCGATCTCCTGCGAGGCTATCTTGGCCACGGCTATCGGATGAAGTATGTATGGCTCGCCCGAACGCCTTCTTACACCCTTATGAGCCTCTTTTGCAAACTGATAGGCGCGATATATTATCTCCACCTTTTTACGGTGGTTCGAGCGCAGATAGCCGTCGATTACCTCCTGAAAGGCATCGTCAATCATTTTATTCTCCGCTTGGGGGTCGATATTGCGAGTGCTGTCCATAATTCGCAAAGTTAGTGATTTTTTCTGAATGTTTTCACATGTATGTCTAATTTTAAACCAAATAAGCGGCCCGGATGTTGGAATATCAACTATTGATGCTGATTCTCCCTGTTATGGAAAACAATAATTATTACTGCCAACGGCAATATCAGGCGACGGTAAAAGAACGCCCCACCCTTTCTTTCAAATCCATCACTCTGGCCGACATGCCGCTCATAAACCAGCTGCTGCAACACTCCTCGACCCGAACCTGCGACTACACCGCAGGCGGTATCTACATGTGGATTGACTGTTTCGGCTACCAATATTGTGTGTCCGACGATACTCTGTTCATTAAAGGTTTCTCTGAAAACAGGCCCGGCGAAGTAGCATTCTCGCTCCCGATAGGCAAGATGCCGCTGCAGGAGTCGGTTAGCCTGATGCGACAATATTGCGACTCTATGGAGATTCCTTTGGTTTTCTCAGCAATTCCGGAAGACCGCGTCGATGCCGTGGCTGCCATTACCGGAGGTACCGTCGAACAGCTCGACGGCTGGAGTGACTACCTGTACGAAGCAGTGGCGCTGGCGTCACTTTCCGGCAAAGCACTCTCTAAAAAGCGAAACCACGTAAACCGCTTCATGGCCGACAACCCGGACTACGAGTTCGAGCCGATTACTCCCGACCTGCTGCCTGAACTGATTCTGTTCTTCGCAGGCCGGCCTATGCCCGACAAACTCGACACCTCGATGGCTCTTTATGAGCAGCACGAATGTATGCGAGTGCTCCGGCACTACAGCAGCTATCCGTTCGAGGGTGCCGTACTGCGCAGCCAGAGCGGCGAGATTGCGGCCTTTACCGTAGGCGAGATTATCGGCGACACGCTTTATGTACACATCGAAAAAATGAACCACACAATTCCCGGAGCCGGCGAAACAATCAACCGCCTGTTCGCAGCCGAAATGCTCCACCGGCATCCGCAGATACGATATATCAACCGCGAGGAAGACATGGGCGACCCGGGCCTGCGTTACGCCAAGGAAAGCTATCGTCCGGTGATGCTTATCAATAAATACAACGTCCGCTGCCTGTAGATCCAGATACAGGCAGCGGAACCGGAATACCCTCACACAGAGTTTTGATTTTACGGCTGCATTACAATTCTGACTACTTCCGGACTGCCCGGTATGCGTGTCAGGCGTATTTTGCCCTCGAACGGTTCGTCGAGCATTGTATTTTTGCCGTTTTCCCAATACGAGTCATCGCTCACCGTGGTCAGCCGGGCTGTACCATAATCGTAATAACTCGCACCATCGCCACGCCTTTCAAAGAGGTGGATAGTGAATTCCTTGAAAGCCGGAATAGCCTTGTGGTCGCTGCAGTCGAGTTCGAACTCTGTTTCTGACAGCCGCACGAATTCATTCTCTACCTTTTTCTTACCGTCTGCCTGAGGTCCTACATAGCAGGGGATGCCGTCGAACAACTCATCAGTCATCCGGGTCATAAATATGCCGTACGACAGGTCGGCGGCAATCTCGATATGATAGCTGCCGTACACCGGCAATGCTGTAGAACCAGGATTTTCGAAATAACTCTGGCGCTTTGGTGCCACTTTCCGGCTTATCTTTGAGGGATCAAGCTCGAAATAAAGCTGCTCGTCAATCAAGTCCGGATTATCCGACAGGCTGAATTCAATTTTTTTCAAATCATCGAGGTCGAGTACAAACTTGCCGTCGGCATCGGTCACTTCCACGCTGTTTATAGTACCGTCGGTGGTGGTGTATTCCACATACAGCGTACGGGCATTCACCGCACAGCCAAGTGCGATGAATAATATAAGGCTCAATATCTTTTTCATAGTACTGCTTATTTTTTCACCAGACGGCTACCGCCGGCGCTCTGTTCAACATATATACCATTGCGGGGTGATTTCACCTCTATGCCCTGCAGATTGTAATACTTCACTGCAGTGTTCGGGGCGGCCTCTATATCGCTTATTCCCGTCGAAGCTGTCATGGCCACCTCGGCCGGCTGCAGCAAACCGCGATTAAGTTTCACGGTTATTATGCCATCGAAGTCGTTCTCCAGCATGGTATGCTTTCCAAACTGCCATAGCTTTACACAGTCCGAGCCATCGAGCACACCGCAGCCATAGCCGTCGTGCCAGCCGTTGCCTACAATACTAAAAAGTGCCATCGCCGGAATACGATTCTCGCCGCTGCAGTCGAGCTGAAATTCGGTATCCGATACCCGCTGCAGCTGCCTGGCGACATTGCCGCTGCCGTCACTGCCGGGCCCTACATAGTAAAGGGTGGTGCTGTACGTGGTCTGAGGGATACGGGCATAGAAAGTAGCGCTCCGGGCTTTTGAAGCTATTTTCACATGATAATCACCCTCGAACGGTAGTTTGGTGAATAACTCCGTGTCTGCGAACGTGCGTCGGATAGAGGATACCTTCCTGCCAAGGTCGGAATAGCCGAATTGGAACACATAAGATTCGAGTCTAAAAGCCATCTTGTCTTCCTCGGTCCAACGATTGAACGACACATACAGGTCGCTTAGATTCTTTACGTCGAAGCTGTATTTTCCATCTACAAGCTCCACTTCCAATGCCTTGTCCTCGAAGTAACTCAGCCCTTCGCCGCACCCGAGCACATACAGCGTCTGCGCCTGCATCGACAGAGCTGCCAGCATTGAGGTAATAGTCACAAGTGTTTTCATATACTTAACATTCAAATATTAGACATTTATTTTATAGCAACTTTAGCACTATCTACAACATAATCGGAAACACGTATATCAACTGAATACAATCCTGGAACTATGTCGGCAGCACTAATGGTAGTACAATCACATCCTACATCAACAAGACCTTGTGCCACTCTTTCTCCTGTTATCAAATCCGTAATAACAATCCCAACAGTTTCTTCAGCACTTCTATCTAATTCAACTTTTACACACTCGCCTCCAATCATACTTTCCTTATTGACTATATTGTACTGCGACAGTTGAATAATTCCGGAAGTATCTGCATAATTAGCAGATGCATACAAACGTGTTCCACCGCACACATCCAATTTATGTACATCTATGGTATAACCACTCCGCTGAACAATATCAACGCACCGAGGTGCAGCATTCGGTTTCGCACTCAGTTCAACCTTAAGAAGTTCCGAACCATACCCTTGAATAGGAATACCTGAAATATAATCTTTTGCAGATGTGAATGGGAAATTAGCATATCCATTACGCAAGGTTACTTTTGCACAACTCGTAGTTCCTCCGAATGTTCTCCACTTATTAACGCGAGTTCGGGATAAGGAACACCATAAAAAAGTTGAATCGGCAGCTTAAAAAAGTTGCCGATTCTCTTGGTAATATTACTGATATTTAGTAATTTAGAGGTACTAAACAATAAATACTGTATCATGATT
>CAJTRC010000003.1 GCA_910578365.1 uncultured Muribaculaceae bacterium | reverse complement strand
GGTAATCATGATACAGTATTTATTGTTTAGTACCTCTAAATTACTAAATATCAGTAATATTACCAAGAGAATCGGCAACTTTTTTAAGCTGCCGATTCAACTTTTTTATGGTGTTCCTTATCCCGAACTCGCGTTATTACGAGGGTTTTCAACCGTCGACTAATGCACAGTGGATAATATATGCAAGGCCATTGAACGGATTGACTCCATATAAATTCATGGATATTCCGGATTACTTTGCCAAAGCCGACGATGAACCGTGCGTTAACCGGGATTTCATACTTGGCGCGACAAATGAAAGTGCGATTGCTACTGCAAATAACGGAATACCAAATGGCCTTACTCCAGGCTGGAATGGATTTGATTTTCAGGTTTCTCGATATGCCGATGACCTCACAGACTGCGATTTCAAGATTGCTGCATATACTACGAATGTAATAAAGTCGAGTTTTTTAGGTTCGCTGAATCTCAGTACTACCGGAACCATAACCTCGACTACAACGCCGGTCACTACATCAGAAAGTAAATACAATGGTCTGGCTTCATTTGCCGGCAATAAAGCAACAAAGGTGATAGATAAATTGTCAGCGGTTGGCAATAGTACTAATAGCGGTATAACAATTGGTAAGTCAGTACTGAATCTTGTTGCAAATATAGCCTCGGGAAATATTGGAGGAATAATTAAATCCGGATTTAATCTGTTGTTTGGCCGCACGACCGTCACTCAGACAACATACAGCACAACTTCGGATGTGCGTCTTAGTTCCGAAGGAGAAATGAAACTCAGCGGTTTGTCGTCGTGGCAGACTACAAGCGATGTGCCTGTAATAAGTTTTAATCTCAAGGAAATACTTGCCGCACAAAATCGGCCTATTGTAGTAAGAAAACCACCGTTCGTAGTTCCGCAGTCGATTGGAATTGGAGATGGTGTGCCTATTGTTGGTACAGTGAAAGATGAACTTGAAAATCTTGGAGTGTGGACGCTAAAGACGCGACCCAAGGCGTATTGGAATACTACTCAAAAAGTGGATGTGACTACTTTTCAGGATGAAGGAAGCAGTATATGCATATGTGGAACAGCACCTTATCCCACTTTGTCAAAAACTGAACTTGATGTTGAAATAAATCCGTACTTAAAGAGCTATGTGCAGAGTCATAGTGTTTCTGTAAAATATATTGGATATGTATCCAAAGACCCATCTGGATATATTAGCAAGACGCCCGTCGATTCAATAAAAGAGCCTATTTCTGCAATTTATGGTGGAAGTAGTGTGCCGGTCTTACGCGATTTATTTTACTCGGACCCGTATAAAATATTATCAAATTTGCCTATTGGTAAAACTCAGGTTTCAGATGTTGTAGGGTTGTCTTCAAAGGACTATGACACGTCATCTATGCCTGGTTCCACTGCCTTTTATGTAAAATGGGAATTACCGTCGAAATATAAAATCATTGCAATGGTTACAGTCACAATGCAGATTAAATATATGGATAATGAATTTTCTGTGTCAGAATCCAGAATATATCATGTAAATAATGAGGAAGAAAGAACAGATATCAGAAATAATTGGCCACAAGTAGTGGTAATGCGTCCGTAACTGCGGACAAAAACTCCGCAACCAAACGGGGCGCGTAGGCGTTTAAAGGTAAATGCTTATGTTATGAAAACACGTTTCAATTACATTCTGTCGCTGCTGTTCTGCGTGTGCCTGGCCGCCTGCCACGACCATGAGGAGGTGTGGAATCAGATACCGCAGCCTATCGTCAATTTTATCGAGGCATATTGGCCTGGTACTTACGCACGCTCATACAATCAGGCCAAAGACGGTACTATATCGGTGGATATTGCCTATGGACCCGGACTGACGTTTACGCATGACTACGGCTGGATTAGCGTCGACGGTTATGGCGAGCCGTTGCCACAGCAGTTTCTGTTCGACTGCATGCCGCAGAATCTCTATCGCTATCTCGAGGAAACGGAGGCAACCGACCGGGTGTTCAGCGCCGAGCGCAACGCCCGCACTTACGAGTTGGTGTTGCTCGACCAAAATCTGACCTACACCATTGCTACAGGCGAGATACGTTCGACTCCCACCACGCCTACGTCGCCTGCCTGACCGTTATGTAATAAAAAAATTGTACCTTTGCATATTATGAAAGGTATAAAGATACTGGCGGCCGGCGTTCTGGTGGGCGTCGCCGCCCTTTCGGCATGGGCCGGGAAACCTCTGATAGTGGCGCATCGTGGCTACTGGGATGCTCCGGGTTCGGCGCAGAACTCGCTGCGATCATTGGTAAAGGCCGACTCGGTAGGGGCTTACGCCTCGGAATTCGATGTATGGCGCAGTACCGACGGCGTGCTGTTTGTGAATCACGACAGTAAATTTAAGGGCGTAACCGCCTGCGAAGCAAGCTCGAAGGTCCTGGCCGGTGTTGTACTCGACAATGGTGAGCCGATGCCTACGCTCAAACAGTTGCTTACGGCAGCGCAGAGTCTGCCCGACCTTCGGCTGGTGTTTGAACTGAAAGAGCACCCCGACAAGGAAGCCGAGGCGCTCGCAGTAAAAGAGGGCATACAGATGGTGAAGGATATGGGCCTTGCCGACCGTACCGACTATATCACATTCTCGAAGGAGGCTTTGGTGAACTTTGCCAAATATGCTCCGGAAGGCAGTCTGGTGCAGTATCTTAGCGGCGACCTGACACCTATGCAGGTGAAAGTGGTGGGCGGCAATGCCATTGACTACCATATCGGCGTGCTGCGCCGACATCCCGAGTGGATAAAGGAGGCCCACGAGCTGGGTATGAAAGTGAACGTGTGGACTGTCGACCGGCCCGAGGACATGCAATGGTGTATCGACAGCGGCGTGGACCTTATCACCACTAATCAGCCGGTAGTGCTGAAAGGGCTTCTCTGAGCACGGGCAGCAGCTTGTCGGCATAGTGGCGGAAGCCAAGGTCAGTGAGGTGTATGCCGTCTACCGTGCCGTCGTCTTCGGCGCCATCCAGCCCTTCGCTTGTGACATAATACAGCCCTTCGGGGCGCTCGGCCTTCAGTCGCTCATATCCGCGGCGGAAGGCCTCGTTTTTCTCAGGCAGGTATTTGCCCCAGAAGCTGTCGTAGGGCGCATAGGGGTATATCGGCCCTTCTACCATCACCACCGCCGCCTCGGGCCTGGCGCGGCGTATGATGTTCACAAAGTCGTAGGTGAGCGAGTCGCACATATCGAGGGTGCAGTTCGGCACCGGGTCAATCAGAAACAGGTCCACATCGGGTATCGCGGCCAGTGCGCGGGCCATGCAGAAGTCCATTTTGCCTTCGCCCGATATACCTATATTAATTACCTCGCGGTTGAGTTCGCGGCTGATGATATTGGTCGACGCCATGCCAGGCCGAGAGGCGCAGCCACCCTGCAATATGCTTGTGCCATAGGCTACGATGCGTCCGTGCGGGCTAATCATGTCGTTGCAGCCTGTAGTGACGTTTGCCGCCGAGTCAACTTTTATGGCCGCGGCAGTGACACCGTCGTATAGCGGAAAGTAAAGCATATACTCATGCATCTTGCCGTCGAGGTTCTGAACCAGGGTCTGCTCTACATGTGGTGTCGGGTTGCCGAGCGAATCCTTGACAGAGTATGGCCGTATGCAGTTCAGGTGTCGCCATACAGTGTCGCCGTCGCATATATACAGGTCCATGCCCTTGATGCCGGTACCGGCCATGTGTATCATATTGGCGTTGAAAAGGAGGTCGTAGCTCACGCCAATGCGTTTGGAGTCGGTGGCAAAGCGTGCAGCCACGCCGGCCGAGCACTGCGAGCGTTCGTAAAGAGAAGGGCGAACACTGTCGGCGAGATATTCCGGCACACGTGCATAAGGGTTGACGCATTGGCCGGGGAAGCCGCGGTTTATGAGTCGGAGTTCACGGGCGTCGATATAACGCCACGGTCTGTCATGATTCTCCTGAGCGGAGCATGCAAAAGCCGGCAAAGCCAGCGCAAAAACTGTTAAAAAAAGATTTTTAAGCATCTGATACTATAATTAAAGGCATGCAAAGACATGCAAAGATACAAAAATAAGCCGAGGAATAAAAATAAGGGTTGAAAAATTTGTGTAAGTGAAGAAAAATTCGTTACTTTGCACTCTGTTTTATGGCACCTCCTTTAAAGCGGTTAAGAAGATGCACTTAGCGGCGATATGAGAACTGAGATGGCGGCCATAGGCGCTCAATAAAAAGAAAAAGAAAAGATAAACCAGTAACAGCCATGTCAAAGATTTGTCAAATTACCGGTAAGAAAGCTATGGTGGGCAACAATGTGTCGCACTCCAAGCGTCGTACCAAGCGCAAATTCAACGTCAACCTCTTCAACAAGAAGTTCTATTGGGTAGAGCAGGGTGTATGGATCAGCCTCACTATCTCCGCTGCCGGCCTCCGCACTATCAACAAACTTGGTCTGGATGCAGCAATGCGTCAGGCTGCCGAAAAGGGTTTCTTAACTGACAACGACATTAAATTCATAGGATTCTAAGAAGATGGCAAAGAAAGCAAAAGGTAATCGCGTGCAGGTCATCCTCGAATGCACCGAACATAAAGCCAGTGGTATGCCCGGCACTTCGCGCTACATCACCACCAAAAACCGCAAAAATACAACCGAGAGACTTGAGCTTAAGAAATACAATCCCATCCTTAAGCGTGTAACTGTTCACAAAGAAATTAAATAATCCCGGCATATGGCAAAGAAAACCGTAGCATCGCTTCAGAAAGGTGAAGGCCGTACCTACAGCAAGGTCATCAAGATGGTGAAATCTCCCAAAACCGGCGCCTACGTATTCAAAGAAGAAATGGTGCCCAACGACGCTGTTAAAGACGCCTTGAAATAAGAACCCTATACAATATCAATATTTAGCCCCGCCTTATCGACGGGGCTTTTTTCGTGTCCGCCACACTCCGTTTGGGAATTTTCACTTGCCAACTCCGATATTTTGTAGTAACTTTGCTGATTGAAACAGTAAGACTATGGATAAAATCAGCCACAACGACAATAAACAGCGGCCGGTTGGGGCCGACACTAATGCTAAATCACCTAAGGTTCAGGCTCGTAACCGACGTATTATAGCGTGGATATGGGGAGGGCTGGCCATAGGGGCATTTATGTTCTTTGCTATTTTTATTCTTGTATATAATGGCGTGATTGGCTATATGCCTCCGGTGGAGGAGCTTAAAAATCCGCGCGACAAATTCGCGTCAATTGTGTATAGCGCCGACGGAGAGGAGATTGGACGCTATTTTGCCAACACAGGTAACCGCGTGTATGCCGACTTCGACGAAATCTCGCCCTATGTGGTAAACGCTCTTATCGCCACCGAAGACTCACGCTTCGAAGACCATTCGGGCATTGACTTCCGCGCACTCAACCGCGCTCTGTTCAAAACTGTGCTGATGGGGCAGAAGAACGCCGGAGGCGGCTCGACTATAACCCAGCAGTTGGCTAAGCAGCTTTACAGCCCCTCGAGCAAGGGGCTGCTGGAACGTGCCATACAGAAGCCTATCGAGTGGATGATAGCTATAAAGCTCGAGCGCTTCTACAGCAAGGAAGAGATTATAAAGATGTATCTCAACCAGTTCGACTTCCTGTATAACGCCGTGGGCATTAAGTCGGCCGCGAAGGTGTACTTCAACAAGGATGCCGGCGAACTCAACCTGCAGGAAGCGGCTCTGCTGGTAGGCATGGTCAAGAATCCGTCTTACTTCAACCCGGTACGCTATCCCGAGCGCACCCGCGACCGCCGCAATGTGGTGTTCGACCAGATGTATAAGGCCGACATGATTAGCGAGGCCGAACGCGATTCGCTGTGTGCCTTGCCTGTAGAACTCGACTTTCACCGAGTGGACCATAAAGAGGGTCTTGCGCCATACTTCAGAGAGGAATTGCGCCGTTACCTTACCGCTAAAAAACCTCATCGCCAGGATTATGCGTCGTGGGACCGCCAGGGTTTCGTCGACGACTCGATAGAGTGGGAAATTAACCCCCTTTACGGATGGATACAGAAAAATCCTAAGGCCGACGGTAGCTATTACAACCTCTATCAGGACGGTCTGCGCATTTATACCACCATCGACTCGCGTATGCAGAAGTATGCCGAGGAAGCTGTCGACGAACACATGCGTTCGCTGCAGAATCAGTTCTTCCGCGAGAAACGCAACAGCAGCACCGCTCCTTATACCAGCAATCCGGCTGAACTCTCGGCCAAGGCTCGCCAGAACTTGATTAAGAATGCAATGCACCAGAGCGAACGGTGGCGCATAGGCAAGCTCGCAGGCAAGAGTGAGAGCGAGATTGAAAAGGAATTCGACCGTGCTTGCGAGATGACTGTGTTCAGCTACCGCGGCGCTGTGGATACTGTGATGACTCCGCGCGACTCGATTTTATACACAAAATCGTTCCTGCGCACCGGCTTTATGAGCATGGACCCCACCAACGGCTATGTGAAGGCATATGTGGGCGGTCCCGACTTCCGCTTCTTCCAGTACGACATGGTGTCGACCGGTCGCCGTCAGATTGGTTCGACAATCAAGCCATTTCTCTACACCTATGCCATGGAGCAGGGCAAGACTCCGTGTTCGATGTATCTCAATGCCCAGCCGGTGCTTTACGACGAGAACGGACGCCCATGGGCCCCGCGCAACTCCGGAACATCGCGTGTTGGCGAGATGGTCGACCTGCGGTGGGCCCTCACCAACTCGAACAACTGGATTTCGGCCCGCCTGATTGATGAATTCGGCGCCCAGCCTCTGGTTGACCGCATGCACGCCTTCGGTATCACCAACCAGTTGCCGGCAGTGAAATCGCTCGCTCTCGGCCCCTGTGAGGTGTCAGTGAAGGAAATGGTCACGGCATATACGGCCTTTGCCAACGGCGGCATGCGTTCCGACCCCTTGTTCGTAACAGCCATAGCCGATAACAACGGCAACATAATAAGCACATTTACTCCGCGCCACAGCGAGGTTATCAGTCGTGCGGCCTATTATAAGATACTGTCGATTCTGCTCAATGTAGTCGACAGCGGTACCGGCAACCGACTGCGTCGCGCGCCTTTCAATATTAAAGCCGAAACCGGCGGCAAGACCGGTACTACCAACTTCAATGCCGATGGCTGGTTTATGGGCTTTACCCCCGATTTGGTGTCGGGCGTGTGGGTAGGCGGCGACGAACGCTATATCCACTTCAACAGCATGGCGCAGGGCCAGGGCGCATCTATGGCTCTGCCAATCTATGGCAAATATATGACCAAGGTATATGCCGACCGCAACCTGCCTTACAGCCAGCAGTCGAGATTTAAGTTCCCGTCCGATGTGAATCTGTGCGGCGGCGAGCTTTACGAGCCATTCGAGGAGCAGGCAGAGGAGAGTGTCGACGGAGCTTTCGACTGATGAAGCGGAGGCATCCCTGCCTTCACTCCGGGGTCAGAGTTCGGACCAGGCCGGAATATCGCGTACAAAGCTGTATGAGCCGGCCTCTATGCGGCAGCAGTAGTGATGCACTCCATTGCTCACTATCAGCCAGCGGGCCCCCATAGTAATGTTATAGCGCGCTATCTGGTCGAATACCCGTTGGGTCACCGGCACGGTAGCGCGTTTGTATTCCACAACCACAAGAGGGTGGAAACTTTGGTCGTACACCACGGTATCGCAGCGGCGGCTCATACCGTTGAATTTCAGCTGAACCTCGTTGGCCATAAGAGCCTGGGGGTAGTTCTTTACCGCAATCAGATAGTTTACAAAGTGCTGGCGAACCCATTCCTCGGGAGTAAGCGCAACCCACCGGCCCCGCAGGGGGTCGAATATCTGCGGGCCGTTTTCGCCATTGCGTACTTTTACATCGAACTTAGGTAAATTTAATCCTTCGGGCATGGTTTGTTCGCGATTTTTTTTGTAAATTTACACAAATATTTCCATATAATCATATTTCGTTCCATAAATATATGGCTCTGACTTTCGACGCACTGCGAACCATGCTTTCCGCCCGCCAGTACAAAGCGGTTTATCTCCTGCACGGCGAGGAGGGATACTATATCGACCGGCTGGTCGAGGATTTCGAAAAGATTATCCCGGAAGACGAGCGCGATTTCAACATGCATGTGTTCTATGCCCCGCGCGTCGAGCCCGATACTGTGATGAGTGTATGCAGGCAGGCGCCTTTCGGTGTGGAACGTCAGTTGGTTATTCTCAAGGAAGCACAGGCGCTGAAAGCCGACGAACTCAACCGATATCATCACTATGTGGACGCGCCGAATCCGCAGACCATATTTGTAATCTGTTGCCGAGGTGAGAAGGCCAAAGGCAAAGATTTGCTGGCGGCGTGCAAGAAACCTCATGTGGAGGTATTTGAAACCAAAAAGCTGTATGACAGCCAGATTAAACAGGAAATCCAGCGATGCCTGTCGGCAAAAAAACTCTCGGCCGACCCCAAGGCCATCGATATGCTTGCCCAGCATATAGGCACCGACCTGAGCCGGCTTTACAACGAAATCGACAAACTCGCCGGCATACTGCCCCCGAGGGCAAAGGTCACACCTGAGGCAGTGGAGCAGCACATAGGCATAAGCAAGGAGTACAACACATTTGAGCTTATCGAAGCCCTGGCATTCAAGGATAGTCTGAAGGTGTTCACTATAGTCAATGCCTTCAGAGGCAATCCCAAGGGCAATCCTACCATTCCGGTGGTGGCCTCGCTGTTCGGCTTCTTTTCCGACCTTATGATACTGCACTATACCCCCGACAAGAGCGAGCGGTCAATCATGGGCGTGATGAAACTGAAAGCCCCCATACAGGCCAAACGCTATATGGCAGGCCTGCAGAATTATAATGCATTCAAGGTTATAGAGATAATCCATGCCCTGCGCGACTTTGACTGCCGGGTGAAAGGTAATGGCTCGCGGCGTAACGAATACGAACTCTTCCACGAACTGATGTACCGCATACTCACCGCTCCGGGCACACTGCCGGTATAAGACCCCGTTACCCATCGCGAATTTATTATTCTCGGTTGTCCGTGGCATAAGATACCATTGCCTCGGCCAATCGTCATGTATCCGCCTCCGCTTGTTTCGAACTCAATGCAACCGCATTGCTCTCTCACTGCGCGAACATATATGCACGACGCTTGACCTCCCCGGTGTTGACAAATATTGGTGAACGGGGTCGAAATAGCGGCGCGGTGATGCACCGAAACATAACATCGGCCATAGCCTGCTGTTCTGCATAGAGAATCGCGCTCAGGCTATGGCCGAAAATATTTTCAGAGCAGTGTTTATCAGAAGAAATAGGCCAGGCGGACAGTCCACTCGCGGTTGCGGGCGCTCCAGTTGTCGAGCAGCTGAGCCTTCATGGCGTATGTCATACCCCAGGTATGGCTGGCCGAAATCTGCCATTTCTTATATAATTCGAAGCCGAGGCCTGCGGTAAGCCCCAGTTCGCCTCCGGCATACTTCATGGCGTCGCATTTGCCGTGTGCCGCAAGGATGGTAAAGTCGGGGCCACCGTACACAAAGGGCGCAATATAGTCTTCAAGACCTTCCATGCGTGTCCATTTGAAGCGCAGATGCAACGGTATCTGTATATAGTGCAGGGCCAGGCGTTCGTTGCCGTAGCCGTCGACAGACCAAATTTTCTTCTCGCCCAGATTTACCTTGGCCCCCATGAGGTTATACATAAGGCCGAAATCGATGCCGAAGCCAATGCCGGGAAACATCATTTCGCATTGAATTCCGGCAGTACCGCCAACGGTCTGGTCCACGCTTACCAGGTCTTGTTTAAATTTAAGGTCGGTAACAGTCACACCGGCCGCCGGACCGTAACGGAATTGTGCGTGCGCGGCCACCGCGGCCACTGACATCAGAAGTATAATAATATATTTTTTCATTGAAGTATTTATTGCTGTTCAAATTTTAATGTAAGTTTGCTAATTTTGGAAACGAAACTCAGAGATTGTGGCATTAGTTCATCAGAGAGTTTGCGGTCGCAGTAAACTCACAATCCATCGTTCAGAAGATTCATAATATGAATTCGACGGCAAAGTTAAGCTAAATTATTGAATCGCGACGCATTTTTTATCAATTTTTGCCTTTATTAGCATAGAAGTGCGTAACTTTGCGGTGTCAAAATTGATAAAGCGATGAATAATGGATATTTCAGAGCGGTGGCCGCTGTGCCAGCCGTGACTCCTGCCGATCCTGCGGCGAATCTTAAGGCTATTAAATCGCTGCTGACGGCCATTCGCAGCGAGGTGCCGGGTGTCGACCTGGTGGTGATGCCCGAACTGTGCATAACCGGATACACCTGTGCCGACCTTTTTCATAACAGCAACTTGCTGCAGGCTGCCGATGCTGCCGTAGCCGACCTGGCTATGTGCCCCGAGGCACGCAATCTGACGCTGGTGATCGGAGCGCCTGTGACGGTCGACGGTCAGCTGTACAATTGCGCGGTAGTGCTGCGCAACGGTCCGCTGTGCAGCATTCCCAAGACTTATCTGCCAAATTACAATGAGTTCTATGAGCGCCGCTGGTTTAATTCCGCTCCTGCCGGCAATATGCCGCCGGTGGAGTATGCCGGCTTTGAGCATGTGCCCTTCGGCAGCAATTTGCTTTTCGAGTGTAGCGGGGTGAAGGTAGGAGCCGAAATATGCGAAGACCTGTGGGCACCGGTGACTCCCGGTACGCACGCTGCCCTGGCCGGAGCTGAGGTGGTGGTGAATCTTTCGGCATCCGACGACCTTATTGGCAAGTACAGCTACCTGACCGACCTCGTCAAGGGACAGTCTGCCCGGGCACTCTGTGGCTATGTGTACGCCTCGGCAGGCTACGGCGAGTCGAGCACCGACCTGGTTTTCGACGGCAAGGCCATTATAGCCGAAAACGGCACCATCCTTGCCCGTAACCGACGCTGGACTCGCAGCGCACAGTATGTGGCGGCCGACATCGACATAGCTGCCATAAGCCGCGACCGCATGCATTTGGGTACATTTGCCGAATGTCGCCGCCGTCAGGAAGGCGAGGCCTACCGTACGGTCGGCAGTGGCTTCGTCAACGAGGCCGCTCTGCATGGCTGGAAGCTTATGCGAGCCATCAATCCCATGCCCTTTGTGCCGTCGGATTCCGAGCATCTGGCCGAACGCTGCGAGGAGATTATTCACATTCAGGCTGCCGGTCTGAGCAAGCGCCTCGACTGTACCGGCACCCGTTCGCTGGTGGTGGGAATTTCGGGAGGCCTCGACAGTACTCTGGCCCTGCTTGTGGCCGTGAGGGCGTTCGATTCGCTCGGTCTTGACCGAAGCGGAATTTATGGCGTGACTATGCCCGGTTTCGGCACCACCGACCGTACTTACAACAATGCCCTGCAGCTGATGCGTGCCCTCGGTGTGACAATCCGCAAGATTCCTATTGCCAAGGCTGTGATGCAGCACTTCAGCGATATCGGTCACGACCCGCAGGTGCATGATGTGACCTACGAAAATTCGCAGGCGCGTGAGCGTACTCAGATTCTTATGGACCTTGCCAACAGGGTAGGGGGTATGGTACTTGGCACAGGCGACCTCAGCGAGCTTGCGCTCGGATGGGCCACCTACAACGGCGACCACATGAGCATGTACGGAGTTAACGCTTCGGTGCCCAAGACTCTGGTTCGCCATCTTACGCGCTATTTCGCTATGACTACCGACGACGAGCTGTGCCGGCGCACTCTGCTCGATATTATCGACACACCGGTAAGTCCGGAACTGTTGCCGGCTGATTCTGAAGGCAAGATTGCCCAAAAGACCGAGGATCTGGTGGGCCCATACGAGCTGCACGATTTCTTTCTCTATTACATACTTCGATATGGCTTTACCACCGAGCGCATACGTATGATGGCTGTTGCCGCCTTCGAGGGCCGTTATAGCGAAGAGGTCATTGATAAATGGCTGGCGGTGTTCGTGCGCCGTTTCTTCCGGCAGCAGTTCAAACGCAGCTGTCTGCCCGACGGCCCCAAGGTGGGCAGTGTCTGCCTGTCGCCCCGCGGCGACTGGCGTATGCCCTCCGATGCCTCCTCGGCGGCGTTCGAACTTTAAATACTGACATGAGCTAATAATCCCCGCTGTGCAAGCACGGCGGGGATTTTTGCAAGCTGCATTGAGCATTTGCGGCCATACGGCAAAGTGGAATCAGCGGTGCCTCCACTTCGCCGCTGTCCGGCGGATGGCTACAAAAAAAGCGGGCTGCCCACCGGGCAGCCCGCTTTAAGTACAGGATATGGAATTCAAAAGCGAATTTTATTTCAGGGTGAAGTTAACCGGGAGAATGTAGGTTACGTTTACAGGCTGACCGTTCTGACGACCGGGAGTCCAGTTGGGCATGGCCGAAACCACGCGGATTGCTTCCTTGTCGAGAGCGGGATGCTTGCCGCGTACTACAGTAACGTTTGTCACCTTACCGGTCTTCGACACTACGAACTGCACCTGTACCTTGCCCGATGCGCCTTCTTCGGCAGCAGCGGCAGGATAGTTGATGTGTTCGCCCAGCCACTTGAACATGGCAGCGTCGCCACCGGGGAAGGTAGGCTTCTGTTCTACGTTAGCCAGCGAGTACACTTTGTGATCATCCTCTTTGGGCTTTTCTTCAACAACGACTTTTTCGCGGACTTCAACGGTAGCGGCGGCACGGATGTCGGCGTTACCTTCGATGTTCTGAGTACCGATGGCGGATTTGTCTTCCTTCATCTCGCTCTGGTCCTTGACTTCGTTCTTGACCTCGTCGTCGTTTTTCACTTCAACTTCGGTGAATGCCTGCTGGGCAACTTCTTCTTCTTCGATTACAGCTTCTTCAGGTTCTTCTTCGATGATTTCCTGAATCTGCTCTTCTTCTTCTTCAAGTTCGTCTTCGGCATTATTCTGGGTTGAGAAGGTCATTTCTTCCTGACCGATGCCGGCGTTGATATCTTCTTCAGCTTTGTTGAAGAGGATACCTGCTGTGGCAAGAATACCGACTACGAGTAGGGCGGCCAAAATCACCACGGTGATGATGAGCGCTTTGGTGTGGCGCTGAACCGAACCGGCGCGGAGAATATAGGCGCCGAAGTCCTTGTTCTTGTTCTCAAATACTATATCGCGCCACTCTTTTGATGAAAGATCTACGTCTTTTGCCATTTTAGTTCAGGATTAAGAGTTAATTTTCTTCTCTCGAACGAGAGGGCGGATAATAGTAGTACCGGGGTGAGTCGCTTCGTAGTGCTGCAGAAGCACGGTGTCCGCGTGGTTGGGCATCTGGATACTGTAACGAGAAATCTGGTTGAGGTTCATCTCGTCGATAGCATTTATGAGGCCTTCGTACGTGGTGTTGGGGCCGGGCTTGATAACAACTACGGGGCGAGCGAGAGTGGAGTCGGCAGCGTTTTTCTTGGCTGCGTCCTTGAACTGTTCGTCGGAGATTTCCTTGTTCTTCCACTGCTCTTTCAGCTTGGTGTAGCGTTCCATAACTTCCTTGTTCTGGTCGTAGAGGATGGCGCGGATACCCTGGCGGGAGCCGTTTTCGTTACCAACGAAAGACTGCACGTTGAGATAGTTCTTGGTGAGGTCCTTGGTGTTGGTGGCGAAGTTTACGGTATCTGCCACACCTTTGTACCAGTAGATGTTATGGATGGTTTTATTGGCTTCGGCATCGAATTTGGGCGCTCCGTTATCGTCGTATTCGGTGTCGAGTATCATAGTGATAGCCTCAGATGCTTTGGCCTCGGATTTAGTGTCAGACTTCTGGTTCGACGGAAGTACAATCGACAGAGTCTGGCTCTTAATCATGGTGGTACAAAGCATGAAGAAGGTAATCAGAAGCATGTTCATGTCAACCATAGGAGTAAAGTCGACATGGATAGACATCTTCTTCTGGGCGCCTTTTTTCTTTTTGCCGCCCTTGTCTGATTGTTCTATTTGTGCCATTTCTTTACTTTATTGTTGAGTTTTAACTTCGTCTTCCGACTTCAGGGCGGTCATAAGGCTGAACTTGTTGAGGCCCATTGTCTGGAGGTTGTCGAATACATCGTGAACGACTTCGAAAGGAGTGTCTTTGTCGGCCTTCACACCGATACCTTCGCCTTTCTGGATGGCGTCGGCAAGTGTAACGAGGTTCGACAGCTCTTCGGGTGTAAGGCCGGCTTTGCGTACGTCGTCGATGTTACCGGCAACGTTACGGATGGCCTGGCACCAAATTTGGAGCTGGTTGAAACCCTTTTCGTTTTTGATGTCGTTGTTGTAGCGTTCCATAGGAATGCCTACCTTGGGGTTAGCCAGTTCTTCCTGGAATTTGTCGCGCTGGAGGTCCGGCATCGACAGGAATTCCGGCAGCACTTCAAAGTTCACGCCTACCATGTTGAGGCCGGCGAATTTGGCGCGCTGAGCTCCGTCGAGAGTAATTTGCTTGTTGGGGTGCACACGGTTGTAAATCGCCACTGCTTCGTCAAGGATCATAGCGCGAACCTTGCTGGAAGAGTAGGTGGAGTCGGCGTCACCGGCGAACGACAGGAATACCTTGCCTTCGGTAACGGTGGGATCTTCGAGCTTGCCCGATTTATCGGCCGACGACACCAGGAGGGTGACGAAGTTGTTCATGGGCACCTTTTCTTCAGAAACCGACGAGGGGGTAACAACCACCTGGGGTTCCTTCTGAAGGAAGGTTGAAGTCAACATGAAGAAAGTAAGCAAAAGAACAGTCACGTCGCTCATCGCGGTCATGTCGATGAGAGTGCTTTTTCTTTTAATTTTTACTTTTCCCATATTTTACCTTTATTAATTGATTGTGATTGATTCAGGAAAATATGAGATTAGTGAGTGGCTGCAAATGTCTGAACGATAGAGAAGCCGATTTCGTCGATAGCGTAGGTGAGGTTATCGATCTTGTTGGTGTAGAAGTTGTAAGAGATAACAGCGAATGCACCGGTGGCGATACCGAAGGCGGTGTTGATAAGTGCCTCAGAAATACCGGTCGACAGTTCGGTCGAGTCAGGAGCACCGGATTTCGAAAGAGCCTGGAACGACTTGATCATACCGATTACAGTACCGAGAAGACCAACGAGGGTACCGAGGGTGGTCATGGTAGCCACGATGGGGAGGTTCTGCTGGAGGGCGGGCATTTCGAGAGCGGTAGCTTCTTCAACTTCCTTCTGGAGGGTAGCGATTTTCTGCTCTTTGCTCAGTACGGTGTTCTTGTCCATTTCTTCGTAGCGAACGAGGGCTGCGCTAACAACAGCGGCAACCGAACCCTGCTGCTTTTTGCACAGCTGCTGGGCGCCTGCGATGTCGTTGTTGGCGAGGCACTTCTTAACATCACCAACGAACTTGCTGATGTTGCCTTTGCCCTTGGCGCCGCTGAGAGCGAACCAGCGCTCGAACGACAGTACGATTACGGTAAGGAACAGAGTCTGGAGTACAGGCACGATTACACCACCTTTGTAGATTGTGCCCCAGAGGTCAACGGGGTGACCGTCTTCGAAGTGAGATTCGTGGCCGAACCAGAAGAGGAACAGGCACACAGCTACGATGAAGCAGCAGATGATTACCCAGAATGCATTCTTGATGCCGGGGGCGTTCGTTTTCTTAGCCGCGGGCTTTGCAGCCTTGGCTTGAGTAGGCTTTTGAGCTTCCATAATTTGTAATAACTTGGTTGATTAAGTTGTTAGTTGTTTTTTTAAAATTTATTTGATTTTGTTTGTTGTAGCCAGTTATGTACTCCGAGTTCTTTACGCGAACCTCGATTATGGGCCGCAGATACGCTTCAAATCTGTTTTTTTGACAGTTTTTACGAGGTATGCGGTATTGGATTCGAGGTCTAATCTGAAACTCTTGCGCAAAATTAAGATTAATGTGTGAACTGGCAAAATATTTTCAGGCAAAATTTTTATCAAAAATACTGCCTTTCGATATTTTTTTGCGGATTTATTGATTTTGAGTTAATTAATCTTAATTATATTTACTTGCGTTTAAATTCAGGCACTTTGCGGTTGTGGCGGTGAAATATGTCGGATGCGGCGCGGACAAATTCCCAGGCATGCTGTTGCCAGGCCGGATTATCCACGCTGTCGGCCGGTACTACGTGGTAGTTGCGCCCGTTGCCGGCGGGTACGGTGAAGTGCAGCTGCCAGTCGGCCGTGGTGAAGCGTACGCTGCCGTCGGGCTGTCTGCACAGGCGGGCGCGGACAAAGGCTCCGCCACGGGTATCGCGTGTTTTCATGTTGCTGATGAAGTTGCCAAGCGAGTACACCAGCAGCGCGTCTTTGTCGTGCCGGTCGCTGTGTACTACTTCCATGGGCTGAATTACATGCGGATGCCCGCCTATTATAAGGTCTGTGCCCTGGTCTACCAGAAAGTCGGCCAGCTGTTTCTGTGCGGTGTTTGGCAGCAGTTTGTATTCGTCGCCCCAGTGTACGGCCACTACTATGGCTTCGGCTCCTGCCTCGCGGGCCTGTGCTATGTCGTGGGCTATGCGGCTGCGGTCGATGTAGTCCACTATCACGCCGCCGTCGGGTGTGATGCCGTTGGTGCCGTAGGTGTAGTTGAGGAATCCTATGTGTATGCCTTTGACTGTCAGTATCAGCGGCAGTGCTTTGGCGCGTTCGTCCTCGTGGTTGTATGTGCCCAGATGGTAAATGCAGCGGGCGTTGAGTTCTTTGATGGTCGACCTGAGTCCTTTGGCCCGTCGGTCGAGGGTGTGGTTGTTGGCGGTGAGGAATACGTCGAAGCCGGCGTCGGCCAGAGCGTCGACAAACGATGCCGGGGCGAAGAAGCAGGGGTAGCCGCTGTAAGGCCCTGAATCGCCTACGGGTGTTTCGAGGTTTACTATTGCCAGGTCGGCGCTTTTTACATAGCGGCTTATGTCGGAGAAGCAGTCGCTGTAGTCGTAAGTGCCGTCAGGGCGGCGTGCGGCGTCGATTTGTGCCTGGTGTTGCATGGCGTCGCCTGCAAATAAAAGTTCAACATCGTTGCTCAGGGATGCCTGAGCTACGATGTTGAGTACGATTGTCAGCAGAGCTGTTAACATGGCGTGCGTGTGTGGCGGATGCGCTTATGTGTTGCGCTGGTGTGCTGCCTGCAGTGTGTTGAGCATCAGCGAGCAGATGGTCATTGGACCTACTCCGCCGGGCACCGGTGTGATGTAGGCGCATTTGGGGGCTACGCTGTCGAAGTCTACGTCGCCGCTGAGCCGGAAGCCGCTCTTGCGGGTTGCGTCGGGCACACGGGTGGTGCCAACGTCGATTACTGTGGCGCCGTCTTTCACCATGTCGGCGGTTACGAATCCGGGGCGGCCTACGGCTGCGATGATTATGTCGGCCTGACGTACGATTTCGGGTAGGTTTTCCGATGCGCTGTGGCAGATAGTGACGGTGGCGTCACCTACATCGCCTTTATGGAGCATGAGCTGTGCCACCGGCTTGCCCACTATGTTGCTGCGGCCAATCACCACGCAGTGTTTGCCGCGGGTGGGTATGTGGTAGCGGCGCAGCAGCTCGATGATGCCGGCGGGAGTGGCGGAGCGGAATCCGGGGAGGCCAATCGACAGTTTGCCTACGTTTATCGGGTGAAAGCCGTCGACGTCTTTGGCCGGGTCGACAGCCTCGATTACCCGCTGTTCGTCGATGTGGCGGGGCAGGGGCAGCTGCACTATGAATCCGTCGACTTCGGGGTTGTTGTTGAGGTCGTCGACAGCCTTGAGCAGTTCGGCCTCGGTGATGTTGTCTTCGAAGCGTAGCAGCGAGGATTCGAATCCGCATTCATGGCATGCTTTTACTTTACTGGCCACGTAAGTTTCGCTGCCGCCGTCGTGGCCCACGAGAATGGCGGCGAGGTGGGGGCGGCGCATGCCTTGTGCAACCATCTTTTCCACTTCAGCGGCGATTTCTTTTTTTATGTCTGCCGCGGTCTGTTTTCCGTCGATGAGGGTCATTTTATAGCTTGTTTAATGTGCTGTTTATCGTTTCATGCGGCGTGCAGCCTGCATAAGTTTCATTGGATTTTTCATTTTCGACACGCTGCTCATCATTTTGCGTGTTTCTTCGAACTGCTTTATGAGGCGGTTGATTTCCTGCAGGGTTGTACCCGAGCCTTTGGCAATGCGCTGGCGGCGGCTGCCGTTGATTATTTCGGGGTGTTCGCGTTCGTAGGGAGTCATTGAATTTATTATCGCCTCGATAGTCTTGAATGCGTCGTCGGGGATATCTATGTCTTTAATGGCTTTACCTACGCCGGGAATCATCGAGGCCAGATCTTTGAGGTTGCCCATCTTTTTTACCTGCTGTATCTGATGGTAGAAGTCTGTGAAGGTAAACTGGTTTTTACGCAGTTTTTCGGCCAGCTTGCGGGCTTCTTCCTCGTCGTATTGCTCCTGTGCCTTGTTTACCAGGCTCACAATGTCGCCCATGCCCAGGATACGGTCGGCCATACCAGAGGGGCGGAACTCGTCGATGCCTTCGAGGGTTTCGCCTGTACCGACGAATTTTATGGGCTTTTCGACAACGGAGCGGATTGATATGGCCGCACCGCCGCGGGTGTCGCCGTCGAGCTTGGTGAGTACCACGCCCGAGAAGTCGAGGCGGTCGTTGAAGGCTTTGGCTGTGTTCACGGCGTCCTGACCGGTCATGGAGTCGACCACAAAGAGGATTTCGCCGGGGTTCACGGCATTCTTTATGTTTTCAATCTCGTCCATCATCTGTTCGTCGACAGCCAGACGGCCGGCGGTGTCGATAATCACGAGATTGTTATTATTGGCTTTTGCATGGTCGATGGCGTGGCGTGCTATGCTTACGGGGTCTTTCGAGCCTTCCTCGGAGTATACGGGAACATCGATTTTTTCAGCGAGCACCTTCAGCTGGTCGATTGCTGCGGGGCGATATACGTCGCAGGCCACCAGCAGCGGACGCATGGCGTTTTTGCTTTTGAGGCGTTTGGCCAGCTTGGCTGTGAAGGTGGTCTTACCCGAACCCTGCAGACCCGACATAAGTATGATTGCGGGGTTGCCTTTAAGCTCCAGGGGTATGTTGTTTCCGCCCATGAGCGCCACGAGTTCGTCGTGTACAATCTTCACCATAAGCTCTTTGGGCTTGATGGCGTTGATTACGTTCTGGCCCATGGCCTTCTGCTTTACGGTATCGACGAACGACTTGGCCACCTTATAGCTTACGTCGGCCTCCATAAGGGCCTTACGTACGTCCTTAAGAGTTTCGGCCACGTTGATTTCGGTAATCTTGCCCTGGCCTTTAAGAATCTTGAAACTGCGTTCAAGGCGGTCACTGAGGTTTTCGAACATTGACATGGTTATTGCTGTGTAAGGTGGTTAGTTTCGGTATCGGGGAAAATCACGGTTGGTTTGAATGTACGTGCTTCCTCGAATGGCATAGAGGCGTAGCTCATGATAATCACTATATCGCCGGGCTGTACCAGGCGTGCGGCCGCACCGTTGAGGCAAATCACACCGCTGCCGCGTTCGCCGGCGATGGTGTAGGTGTCGAGGCGTGCGCCGTTGTTGTTGTTGACAATATAGACTCTTTCGCCTACAAGTATGTTGGCGGCGTCGAGCAAATCCTGGTCGATTGTTATGCTGCCTATATAGTCGAGCCGGGATTCTGTTACGGTAACCCGGTGGATTTTTGATTTTAGAACTTCAACGTTCATGGCTTTCAAAAGAAGATTATGTTGTCAATCAGGCGTACATCGCCGCAATATACAGTGATGCACCCGGCTGCGTGGTTGGCGTCGGCCCAGTCGGCCACGGGCTGCATGGTTTCGGCGTTTACAATTTCAAAATATTCCACCTCCATGTATGGCACGGAGTTGATTGTGTCGGTCACAAGAGCTTTGGTATCGGCCACGCTGTGTCCGGCGGCGGCGAATTCCTTGCCCAGGCGCAGGGCCTTGTATATTTCGGGTGCCACCCGGCGCTGCTCGGGGGTAAGGCGTACGTTGCGCGAGCTCATGGCCAGACCGTCGTCGTGACGTTTGATGGGGCAGGCCACGATTTCCAGGTCGAAGCCCTCGATTTCTACCATGCGGCGTATTACGGCAATCTGCTGAAAGTCTTTTTCTCCGAAATATGCGCGGTTCGGACGAACCATGTCAAACAGTTTGCTCACCACCTGTGCCACGCCGTTGAAGTGTCCGGGGCGCATGGGGCCTTCCATTACTTCGGCCACGGGACCGAGGTCGAAGGTGCGGGTATCGGGTTGCGGATACATCTCGCTGACCGAGGGTATAAATGCAACGTCGACTCCCGCTTTTTCCAGCAGGGTGCAGTCGGCTTCCTCGGTACGCGGATAGGTAAGCAGATCGTTCTGGTTATTGAACTGGGTAGGATTGACAAATACACTAACTACCACGGCCTGACAGTCGTGGCGCGCTTTGTCCACCAGCGATATATGGCCGGCGTGCAGGGCGCCCATTGTGGGCACAAGACCCACGGTTTTTCCCTGCTCTTTGAACTTGGCCACACGTTGGCGCAGTTCATCGACGGTACGGATTATTTCCATTGTATTTCTTTGCAAAGTAAAAGACCGAGTTCGCTCGGCTTTAATTCGGCTGCAAAATTAGTGATAATTCCTGAAATTCGCAAATTTTAGCAGATGCAGATTGATGGCTGCCGCCGAGGCGTGGGACGGTCATTTGAAAATGGCGTTGACGCGTGTGGGCGAAGCGCCGAGTTCAATCGCTTTCAAGGCATCGGCGTGTGCGTCGTCAAGCCTGTAGAGTGCCTTATTGAGCTTGGCGCGGTAGTAGTACAACTCGGGGTCGTGGCTGTAGCGTTTGAGTCCTGCCGATATTATTGCCGAGGCTTCGCTGTAGTCGTCGAGCGCCATCAGGCAGCCGGCAAGAGCCGAATAATATTCGGGCGAGGGCGTTTCTTCAACGAGCCGCCGCAGGTACGGTATTGCCAGGCGGTCCTGCCCGGTGAGCGAATACAGGGCGGCAAGTGCGGTTGCTGTGTCGAGCGACCGCGGTGCACGGCTCTCGAGTACCGTGAAATCGCTTTCGGCAATGTCGCGCCGTCCGCCGTACAGTGCCATCATGCCGTGGTAGTAGCGGGCGTCGAGGTTAAGCGAGTCTATGTCGAGTACGGTGCAGAAGTCGTCGTAGGCGCGCCGGTCGTCGCCCAGTTTCATCAGCACATGGGCGCGGTTCTGTATGGCGGTGGTCATGCGTGGGGCACGCTCTATCAGTTCGTCGAGTTTTTTCAGTGCCAGCGAATCGCGGTCCATATAGCTGTATACCATGGCGAGATTGCTTTGCAGCAGCGGATTTGATTCTCGTTCGGGGTCTACCGACATGGCGTCGAGCAGGCGTTGGGCGGCTTCAGGGTAGTTGCCGTCGGCTATGGCTGCCTCGGCCTCGCCCACCAGTATCACGTATGGGTCTTCGTCGTAATTCACCGCTGCCGGCTCGGCGGCGTGCAGTGTGGCGGCTGCAAGCAGTGCGAGCAGTATAAGGGCTTGTTTCATCGTATGTTGCGTTTGTTTAACTCGGCCTGATATAGTCGGGCGTTGGCTATATGCGATTTATAGTCTGTGGCAAAGTTGTGGTATCCAGAGAAGTCTTCCTTGGCACACATATATATATACGGGTGTTGCGGGGCATCGAGCACGCCGTCGATTGTGGCGGTTTCTACAAGGCGTATCGGGCCGGGAGGCAGTCCGCCTACTATATATGTATTGTAGGGCGAAGGTGTTTTTAGCATCCGGCCGCTTATGCGCCGTATGGCAAAGTCACCGATAGCAAACTTCACTGTGGGGTCGGCCTGCAGCTTTATGCCTTTGTTGAGGCGGTTGAGATACAGGCGTGCCACCCGCGGACGCTCGTCGGCTTTGGCGGTTTCTTCCTCCACAATCGAGGCCAGTGTGGCGACTCCTGTAGGTGTCAGCCCAAGCTTGCGGGCCTTGGCGCGGCGTTCGTCGGTCCAAAATCGCTTGTAGGAGCCGGCTACCTGCGACATCAGTTTGGCAGGCGAGTCAGTCCAGTACAGCTCGTATGTATATGGCAGGAATGCTGCGGCAAACTGAGTGGAGTCGGTAAAGCCTATGCTGCGCAGTACAGAGTCGGCGCTATGCCGCAGGTTTTGGGCGCTGAAAGCCATGCGCGAGCCTATGCGCCTGTACAGCTGGTCGAGTGTGCGGGCATTGCCTACTGCTATACGCAGAGGAGTCTGGCGGTTGAACCGCAGATTGCGGCTTACGGTTATGGCTTTGTCGCCTGGATTGACTACATACGAGCCGTAAGCCTTGGCAGGGTCGGCCTTCTGAGCCTTCCACAGAGTGTACACGCGCGAGCCGAAACCTTGGCCCAGGCGTGCCGATAGAGTATCGGACAGCGCCTGCGGGCTTGTTTCTGCGGGCACATAAAAGCGCACCGGTTCTGGTCCGGTATAAATATTGTTGATATATCGCCATGCCATCCATGCGCCTGCTGCTCCGGCAGCCAGCACGCACAGCACGACTATGAGCCATTTGTTGGGACGTTTCTTTTTCTTCATGCCGCGAAGTTACGTAAAAATCGTAAACTCGCAAACGGGTTTATTGAAAATTAACGGACTACAGCATCACGGGGCGCCTGTCGCTCCAGCCCTGAGTGCCGTTGCGGAGCACCAGGTCGAGCAGAGTGCGACTGCTGCCGATATGGCGGCGTAGTTCGGCAAAGATGTCGGCTTCGCTATTCATGCCGGTAAAGCGCAGATTGGCTATCTCGCGGCCCATGCGGTATACGCGGGCGAATATTATGTCGGTTCTGCTTATTGTCATAGTGTCGAGGAGTTAAATTTATGATTATGATGCAAATTTAGCTCTATATATGGGCAACAAACAGGCACAATATGTTTAAAATATTTTAAATTCCAATAATTTGGGAGCTGAATGATGTTTTTATTTCAAGTAAGTAATAAAAACACATAATATTATGAAACTCAAAACAGCAGTAGAATATCAGTCCGGTCGCATTATGGCCACTGATTTAGTTAAAAACGATAACGGACAGGCCACATTGATGGCTTTTGATGAAGGAGCAACAATAGCGGTTCACAAGGCACCCGGCGATGCACTTGTGCAGGTAGTAGAGGGCGATGTAGTTTTTGTGGTCGAAGGAGAGAAGCGTGAACTCACCGAGGGCGATTACTTTACCATGTCTGCAGGTACGGTACACGAAGTGTATGCGGTAAAGCGCTCGAAAGTACTGCTTACACTCATCAAAACCGACGTATGCGGCTGCTCCGAAAAAGACAAAGCACAGGCAGAAGAATTGCTGCCCGAAGCATAGATGTTTTATTAATTAATGACAATTCAGACTGAGAGGGCCGGCCGATATCGGCCGGCCCTCTCTTTGCCATATTGTTAAGCTTACAGTGGAAGACAGCGTAGCATATACTCGCGGGCCTGCTGCCAGGGTATGTATCGAGCGGTGTTGTTAGGAATCAACGACACCGGTTTCTCGTTGAGATCAACGCGCAGATAGTATCTGCCGCTGTCCTTGGCTTTGAACAGAATCATCTGCAGGTTGGCGGCCATAGGCACAACATCGAAGTCGCGCCAGTGTTGGCCTACAGTGTCGAAATAGTTGGTGAGGTAGTAGCAGCCCGGCAGATGTAGCAGCGAAAGCAACGGCATAAGGGTTTCGGCATGTCCGAATCGCAGCTGAACCGATGCAGGCGAATTGCCTTCGATGAACTCTTCGGTGGTGGTAATCAGATTGGTGAGTAACTCGGAGGCGATGTCGGCAGGCAACGATGACACCGTTGTGGCTGTACGGCAAAGATATTGGCGCAGGTTGAAGCAACTCCACAGGGCGTTGTATTCGTCCTTGGTGAAATATTCGGTGGTGTTGCAGTCGACCGACATAGCCGAACATCCGGCAATCACATAGTATTCAACCAGAGCCAGCTGCAACCGCTCGCGTTCGGAGGAGTAGGGGAAATTCCGCCCCAGCACCTTGTCGATGGCCGAGGTGGGGCAGTACTGCTCAACATATTCGTTGTATTTCTCCAGCCATGGGCCTTGCTTTTTGTATTCCACAAACTCAGTGTCGAGGTCGAAAAAACGCATTATAGGCGAGTTCATGCGGCCTGTGGTGGTTACGAAGTTGATGCGGTTGTCCATGCGGTCGAGCTGGTGAGTGAAGCAGTACATACTCATCATGGCCCGCGGCGAGTAACTCGATATGGCGTTGACCGTTCCACCAGAAAAAGCCTCGCCGAAGTTATAGAACATTCGGGTGGCTATGGCACGTTGTTCAGCCATGCCCAGCGAGTCGAGCGAACCCCATCGGTCGGTACTCAGTGTGATGATATACTCGTTGAGCTGTCGCAGTTTGCGGCCTGCCGGGGTTATTGTGCCCGCCGAGTCGGCGCGTTCAAGGGCGCGGCGCATAGTCATGCAGTTGACAGCCGAGGCCGGATAGCGAGCGCCGTGTCGGCCCACATAATTAATAAACACAGGGGTGAGCGAGTCGGGGTACACAGCCGGATTTATATCAGTCGGATACGGCGTCAGCGAGCCCTCGCACTGCGAGGCGCTGTAGCTTGTAAGCATGGGGTCCGCGGCGCGTAGTGTGGCAAAGGCGGCCAGGAGCAGCAGCGCCGTGAGCAATTGTTTCATATCTGTTTGTGTTTTATATATTCGGAGTAATCGTTAATATAGTCATTCTTGTCATACCCGTAGCGGCACATCACCATCGCCACCGAGCCCGACGAGAAATCGCACAGCTGCACCCATAGCCCCGGGGGGATGTGCAGCATCTCGTAAGGCCGCTTTAGCTGGAACACGCGGCTGCGGCGGCCATCGTCGACCTTCACTGCAAAACTTCCGCTTACAGCCACAATCAGTTGGTGGTCGCGTATGTGCGAGTGCACACCACGTTCGGCCGCAGCAGGTACATCATATATATAAAACACTCTTTCGATAGGAAATGGCACAGTGTGCATGCCTTGAACCACACAAAGATCGCCTTTTCGGTCACTGTGATGAGGATCGAGTACTATTATCCGGGCGTCGTCGATGGTAGAATCAATCTTTTCTCGCATACACCATAAAGTCTTCGTAGTTGCGTATATAGTCGGCCTCGTCATAGTCAGTCGACGATAATATCAGGGCTATTGAATTGGTGCTGAAATTGCTTATTTCGCGCCAGGTGCCGGCAGGCACAAATAGGCCGTAATACGAGCGGTTGAGGCTGAACGAGTCGCTTTCGTGTCCGTTGTCGGTCATTACGTCAAAACTGCCGCTTAGAGCTATAATCAGCTCCTGCCCCTGCCGGTAAGCGTGTCCGCCGCGGCGTTCGCCGCCCGGCACGTCGAAAATCCAGTATACTCGCCGTATCTCGAACGGTACGTCGTCGAGCTGTTCGATAGCCGTGAGGTTGCCCCGGCTATCAGGAATTTTTTTCAGATGTATTATTCTGGCGTAATTCATCACTCAATTTTTTTTACGCCTCTAAGTTACAAATAAAATCCGAAACAGCAAAAATATACGAGAAGGCAGTTGGCTCTAAACAAAAAAATATATTTTTCAAATTCGGAAAAAAATGAGTATATTTGCATCTCTAACACATTTCTTAGATATATGAAACATCTAATCCTTTCTCTGCTGGCCTCGGGTGTGGCGATAGGCGCCGTGGCCAATGAAGCGCCGCTGTGGTTGCGCGGCAGTGCCATTTCGCCCGACGGTTCGACCGTGGCATTTACCTACAAAGGTGATATCTATACTGTGCCGGTCGGTGGTGGCCATGCGACCAGACTGACTGTCGATTCCGGTTATGACGGCTCGCCGCTGTGGAGTCCCGATGGCAGCCGTATAGCATTCAGCAGCGACCGCCTTGGATCGGACGATATATATGTGATGCCGGCCAAGGGTGGCACTCCCCTGCGCATAACCACACACTCAGGTCGCGAAACTCCGCTGGCATGGCTCGACGGCGCGCAGCTGCTGTACAGCTCAAGCCTGCAGCCTGCGGTAAACGCAGCCCAGGGCCCCTTCCAGAGTCAGGTATATGTGGTGGATGTCGACAAAAAAAATTCGCGTCCGCGTATGTATGTTTCGCTGCCCATGACTTCGGCATCGGTCGACGCGGCAGGCCGTGTGCTGTACGGCGACAAGAAAGGATATGAAGACCCGCTGCGCAAACACGAGCGCTCGTCGGGAACCTCTGACGTATGGCTCAAGGACGGCGATAAATTCACCAAACTGACCGACTTCAACGGCCACGACATGAACCCTCTGTGGGGCAAAGGCGACACGTACTATTATGTGACGGAAGAAGACGGAACCCTCAACGTGTGGCAGAACAACCTCGCCGGCAACGCCAAAAGTCAGCTTACCAAATTTACCAAGCACCCTGTGCGTTCGCTCAGTGTGTCGGACAACGGTACCCTGGCTTTCAGCTGGGACGGTGAACTGTATGTGAAACGTCCCGGCGCCGAACCGGTGAAAATTAATGTTGAAATATCCGGCGACGACTTCGACAACGACATGGTACGCCGCTTTGTAAACAGCGGTGCGACCAACATGGCTGTATCGCCCAACGGCGAGGAAGTGGCATTTGTGCTGCGCGGCGACATTTACGTCACCTCGGTGAAGTACGACACCACACGCCGTATTACCGACACCCCCGCGCAGGAACGCTGTTTGGAATTTTCGCCCGACGGCAAGAGCCTCGTATACGACTCGGATCGCGGCGGCCACTGGCAGCTGTTCATTGCCAAGCCCAAAGACGATGATGACAAACTCTTTAGCTACGCTTCAGAGATTGTAGAGGAACCACTCTACAGCTGTGCTACCTCGGCCCAGCAACCCTCGTTCTCGCCCGACGGCAAGAAAGTGGCATTTCTGGAAAACCGTACCGAACTCAAGGTAATTGACGTTAAATCAAAGAAAGTCAACACAGCCCTCGACGGCAAATATAACTACTCCTACACCGACGGCGATGTGAGCTTCCAATGGGCCCCCGACAGCAAATGGCTTCTTGCAAGCTACATAGGCATAGGCGGTTGGAACAATGTGGATATAGCCCTGGTAAAAGCCGACGGCAGCGAGGTAGTGAACCTTACCGAAAGCGGCTACTCCGACGGCAATCCCAAATGGGCACTCGGCGGCAAGGCTTTTACTTTCGAAACCGGACGCTACGGTATGAAGAGCCACGGCAGCTGGGGTAATACCGGCGATATTGTGATGATGGTGCTCGAGGGCGAAGCCTGGGATGAGTTCAACCTCACCGAAGAAGAAAAAGCTCTGGCCGAGGCTTCCGACAAAAAGAAAAAAGACAACGACGACGAAGACAAGGACAAAGACCCCGCCGACATCAAAATCGAGAAGGTGAAGCCCCTGAAGTTCGACCTCGCTAACCGTAAATACCGCCGTGTGCGTCTGACCGATATGTCGGGCTTCCTCGGCGACTACTACCTCGACCCCAAGGGCGAAAACCTGTACTATGTGACCTATTCGCCCGAAGGCAAATCAGGTCTATATGTCAAGAACATTAAGAACAACGAAACCAAGCTGCTGGCCCGTGATGTAAACGGCGGCTTTGTGCCCGATGCAAAGGGCGACAACCTGTTTGTACTTTCGGGCTCGGGCATGCGCAAGATATCGCTCCCGTCGGGCAGCATAGAGCCAATCAATTTCAACGCCGACTACAACCGCCATCCGTCGCTTGAACGCGAATACATCTACGACCACATGCTGCAGCAGGTGGCCGAAAAGTTCTACGATGTCAATCTGCACGGCGTGGACTGGAAAGGCTATGGTGAGGCTTACCGCCGCTTCCTGCCCTATATCAACAACAACCGCGACTTTGCAATACTGCTCAGCGAAATACTTGGCGAGCTCAACGCATCGCACACCGGCGGACGCTACTCGGCACCCGGCGGAGCCTTTACCGTAGGCAACCTCGGTGCATTCTTCGACGAGAATTATACAGGCAATGGCCTTAAAGTCAGCGAGGTGATTGCCCGCGGCCCGCTTGCATCCACAGCTGCCGACGTTCGCCCCGGCGACATCATCACCCACATCGACGGCAAAGCCATCGAGGCCGGCCACGACTACTATCCGCTGCTCGAAGGCAAGGTAGGGCGCAAGGTGCGTCTGACCATCGACCGCAAGGGCCGCAAGAGCGGCGACATAACCATACGCCCCATAGGCGGCGAACTCAGTTCGCTGCTATATCAGCGCTGGGTTGAGCACAACCAGCATGTAGTCGACAGCCTGTCGGGTGGCCGTGTAGGCTATGTACATGTACAGGGCATGAATTCGCCGAGTTTCAGCAGCACCTACGACCAGGTACTGGGCAAATACCGCAACTGCGACGCAATAATCGTCGACACCCGCTACAACGGCGGCGGCTGGCTGCACAACGACCTGGCCCAGCTGCTCTCCGGCAAGGAATACGTGCGCTTTACGCCGCGCGGCCAGTACATAGGCAGCGAGCCATTTTCGCAGTGGACAAAACCCTCGGTGATGCTTGTCAACGAAGCGAATTATTCCGACGCTTATGGCTCATCTTACACATATCAGACCCTGAAGGTCGGCGACATCGTGGGAGCACCGATACCCGGCACTATGACAGCCGTTTGGTGGGAAACCCAGATTGACCCGACTCTGATTTTCGGAATCCCGCAGGTAACCTGCTCCACACTTGACGGCACACCGCTTGAGAACCTTCAGCTCAATCCGGATGTTGTGATATATAACGCACCTGCCGATGTGCTTTCGGGCCGCGATGCTCAGCTCGAAGGTGCTGTGCGCCATCTGCTACAAAAGGTAAATAAATAACAATTTGATGTCTATCGCCAATATCACCACCGATACCTTGCACACACTGTGGCGCAACTGGGCTATCGCATTCGGATCGCCGGCACTGGTAACGCTTGCTTCGTTGCTGGTGCCGCCCATCTGGCTTCCGCTCATCTGTTTGCTTATGGCTTACATGCTGCTGCTGATACACCGGCGGCGCATCGATTCGAGCCACAGAATGGCCGGGTGTTCGCTGGTGATATGGCTTACCATGATAGCCATGGCCGGGGCGGCCGTGATTACCGCACTGATAAACATTGTATATTCGCCCAAGGTAATTCCTACCGTTGTGGCCGAAAATCCTGCGTTGCCGTTCATTACATCGCTTGTGGTATATCCGCTGATGTGCGCGGTAAGCCTCTACGGACTGCTGGTGGAGCAGAACAACTGCTGCCAACGGTGTCAGGCCACTAACGGTTACTACGACGTCGACAGTTCGGTGGCTACCTTTTACTCGCGCGAGTCGCATTATCAGCTGCGTATGGCCCTGACCTTGTCGGCCGCCATAAGCGTGGTGGCCACTACATATTACTTCCTGTTCTACATCAATGTGAACCTGAATTCGCCCGACCGCTTCTTCTTTGTGGTGTTACCGCTGGCGTTGTATTTGCTGTCGCTGGGTTATATGGTAATCCGCTACTTCCGCATGTACGATGCAGTGGTGAACAACCGCCACGGCGGTCATCGCTTACACTCGCAGTTCACACTGGTGCGCTATCTGCTCTTCAGCGGCGACTGTCTGCTGCTGAGCCAAAACGACAATGGCGACTGGGACACGCCGGTGCTGAACGTAATTGACCGTACCGATTGTGAGCTGCCGGGCGAGAAGGCATCGGCTATGGTGGAGAAAGACCTCGACAGCAATGATTTCACACTGCGCTTTCTGTATCAGAACGGTGCTTACGCCCACGGTGCCAATGTGCTTCATTACGCTGTATTCCTGCCGGAAGATTCCGCAGTCCTGCCTAAGGCCATGCGATGCTCATTCGATGACATTCAGCGCCTGCTGATGGCCGACAGGCTATCGCCCTATATCACAAACGAACTTTACCGAATCCACCACATTACCATGGCGTGGAAGACCTACGACCGTCGTGGGCGGCGTTTGTATCCGATACGCCATTACAAGCCTACATTCCGTCTGCGCGACCTCAAGGACTGGGACGTAGACTACAACGACATCGTATGGCTGCGGGTAGCCGGAAACAACGAGGACAAGCCCCTGTACCATGTGCGCCGTTTTATAAACCGATATCTGTTATTTCAAAAATCCGACAACTGATGGCTCAACCGCTACTGGTTATTACCGGCCCAACCGCCTCCGGAAAGACCTCTCGTGCTGTCGATGTGGCCAAGGCATTCGACGCCGAGATTATCAGCGCCGACTCGCGCCAGGTATACCGTGGCATGGACCTGGGCACCGGAAAGGACCTCGACGAATACGGCTCTGTTCCGTATCATCTTATCGACATCGCGCCTGCCGGCTATCGCTACAACCTTTATGAATACCTGCGCGACTGTCGCAAGGCTCTTGTCGACATACGCAGCCGTGGTCGTCTGCCGCTTTTGTGCGGCGGCACAGGGCTGTATGTCGAGTCGGTGTGCAAGGATGTCAGACTGCCCGAAGTGCCCGAGAATACGTTGCTGCGCCGTCAGCTCGAAGGCAAGACGCTCGACGAGCTGACCGCCATTCTCGCCTCGATGCAGCAACTGCACAATACCACCGATGTGGACAACGCACGCAGGGCAGTCCGCGCCATTGAAATCGCCACTTACTGCCGCGAAAATCCTGAGGCAGCACTTGGCATGAGCGGCAAACCATCCGACGACGCCTTGATTATAATAGTGGATATACCCCGTGATGCACGCCGCCGGCGCATATCAGAGCGCCTGCGGGCCCGCCTCGATGCCGGAATGGTCGACGAGGTACGCCGCCTTATCGACGGCGGCGTTGCGCCCGACGACCTTATTTACTACGGCCTGGAGTACAAATTCATAACACGCCATGTGATAGGCGAGTTGAGCTACGACGAAATGGTGTCGGGCCTCGAAATAGCCATCCAGCAGTTTGCCAAGCGCCAGATGACATGGTTCAGAGGCATGGAGCGCCGCGGATTCAGACTGCATTACCTGCCCTATGACCTCGGCCGCGAGGAATTTGTAGGCGAAGTCCGCCGCCTTGCCGGCTCCATTGGCCTATGAAGGCGTCCGCGGCTATCTGTACTGCAATTCTGCTGCCGCTATGTGCCGCCGCCCAAGTGCCCGGCGCCCTAAGGCATGAATTTTACCATCGGCCGCTTGAATGGTTGCCCGGCGATACCCTGCGCGACTCACTGCCGCCGGCATTCGCTGCGTTCGACGCACATCTGAGAGTACGTGTCGCATCGCATCACAGGCTTGATATATCGCTTATTTACAATCGCCGTGATTCGCTCAATTACCGTCTTTGCCGCCTTTACCGCGACCCTGCGCCAATCGACGACCGCATTGTGGCCGCGCCGGTGTATATCTTCGTAAGCGAAATTAGCGGCGGCATGGAAGTCAATGCACACACCCACAAGCTGAGCCGTGGCCTCAACGCTCAGTCCGACGACTACAGCCTCAAGCTGCTGCGCGCCCACGGCACTACCGTAGTCGTGGCCGGACAGGACGGCGAAGTGTTCAGGCAGCAGCTCGAATTCGACGATACAGGCCGCGAGGAACTGCTTTGGCTCTGTGGCGAAAAGGCTGCAGTGGTGCGCCATACGTTGACTGCCGATGCCGTCGACGAGCCGGTGCGGAGCCGTTTTGTCGATGCCGACGCCCTGCAGGCATATCTGCGCCGGTCGACCGATCCCAACGAAGGGTACTGGGTGTATTTCGACCGCGACAGCGACCCCCTGCGCATGAGCATACCCGGCAACTACCGCCTCGCAACCGTCCGCCGCGAGGATGCCGACGGCTACGAGATAGTGTATCTTGGCGGGGCCCCGAAGTCGGCCCGACGCTGGAGTCCGATGCTTGTAAAGGGCTATCTGCTGCCTACCGGATTCACAGGCCACTTCGACCTTGTATGGTTCGACCTCAATGGCCATAAACAGCAGCGCGAAACAAGTGCCGACATTACCGACGGCTCAAGTTTCACGCTGTATTTTCCGCTGCACGGCAGCAAAGTACGTTTTCGCAGAACCTTAAAGACTGACTGACACCCCGGCATTTATGCAGCGGGGCAGATTCGGGCCGTAGATGTAGCCCGAGTCGCGGGTGGACCCGAGGTCGAAATCGTTCTGATATGAATTGAAGATGTTGCTCACGCCGGCCGATACATCAAGATTCACACGGTTGAACAATTTGAAATTATAAGTCAGTTTCAACGAGGCATCGAAGAACGATTTGGTGCGTACCGCCAAGTCGATGTCGGTGCCCGAACTCTCCATGTGCTGTACAGTCATCGGACCGGTGCCGGTAGCGCTGAAGTTGGCTGTCAGGTGGTGGGTGATTTCCCAGTTTGCAGTCAGGTAACCGTAAATATCTGGAGTGCGGAACATCCGTTTTTCGGCAGGTACTTCCGGGTTGTCGCTCCACTGTTCAGGCTCCTTGTAGCGGCTGCTCTGCAGCGTAATGCCGCCCTGCATGTCGAAGTGGCTCGAGAAGAACGCCTTGGCTTCGACGTTGATGCCCATTACGCGGGCGCCGCTGCCATTGTAGCGTTCGAGTACGGCATTACCCATGGCATCGGTGCCTTCGAGCTGGCGCAGGGCAAACACGTCGCGCAGGTCGGTAAAGAATCCTTCTACCAGCAGATTGGTCTGCACGTTGCCGAAACGGTGATAGAGGTCGGCCGACAGACTGACACTCTGTGAGCTTTCCTGCTTCAGATCCGGAGCCAGCACGGTAACCACTCGCTCGCCGCCCACGATTGCCACGTGGAAGTCTTCGTCGTAGGCCTGCGGCGAACGAAAACCGGTGGAGTACGATGCACGGAAGTTCATATTCTTCGAAGGATTGAAGCGGATATTCACTCGCGGCGATATAATGGGGTTGTGTATCAGCGAATGTTTGTCAATGCGGGCGCCGGCCAAAAAGCCCCATCGCTCGTTGCGCCATTCATTCTGCAGATAGGCGCTGTAAATGCGCACACACTGTTTTACATCGTGGTCGTAGCCCACAGTTACGTCGTGCAGTCGGTTGAACGAGTATTCGACACCGGCCACCAGCTCGGCCGGCATGAACAGAAAGCGGTCCATGGGGTGTGTCCACTGGCTGCCGGCGGTGATTACCACATCGGAGGTGCGTCCGTATGCGTTGGGGTCCATATCCGAGCCATAGTAGCTCTGGCGGTGTGTGTTCTGGGTGGCGGCGAACACCGACAGATGGTCGCGGTGGTCGCGCAGCCACAGGTCGTACGTGGCCTCGCCCGAATGTATGTTGTGGTCGGTCTGCTCGGCAATCATGGCCATGTGGGGCGTCACTTTCAGCTGGTCGCCTCCGCGGCGGTATTCATGTGTGTTGTGGTACTCCACGGTGAGCTTGCTGATGTCGGAGGTACGGAAAAAGCCGCGGGCTCCCAAGGTCTGGGTTTTCAGCTGGGCCACCTCGGTGAATCCGTCGCCGTTGTGGTCATAGCCGTCGCGGTTGCGGCTCTGACCGTAAATGAAAAGTCCGGCCAGACCGTTGTCGGTCACCACCGAAGCGTTGAGGGTGGTATTGTTGTCGAAAGCGCCCGACGGCCCTATGGAGGTAAGCTGATGCGACACCTGTGCCGAGTTTACCATAGGGTCTTTGGTAATGATGTTGATGGTGCCGCCAACAGCCGATGAGCCGAAGAGGGCCGAACCGCCGCCGCGCATCACTTCTACACGGTCAATCATGTTGGCCGGAATCTGTTCGAGGCCGTACACACCGGTAAGAGCTGAGAACACAGGGCGCGAGTTCATCAGAATCTGTGAATAATGGCCGTCGAGGCCGTTGATGCGCACCTGGGTGAAGCCACAGTTCTGGCAGTCGTTTTCCACGCGCACGCCCGGCTGAAAGTCGAGGCCGTCGGCCAGCGAGCAAGCTCCCAGACGCTGGAAGGTAGCGCTATTGAGCACATTTACCAGCGACGGACTTTCGCGGCGCCTTGTTTCGCTTTTCGATGATGTCACCACCACCTGGTCGAGCAAAAATGCGTCGGGCAGCACTTCAAAGTTCAGCTCTATGGTTTCGGCGATTTTAACTTTGGCTTTTCTTACCTGAGTCACATAGCCGATGCTCGATACCTCCAGCGAGTACTGGCCGGGTTTGAGGTCGCGGAATATATAGTGTCCCGAAGCATCGGTTACGGTTGCCATACTTGTGCCCTGGATTTTGACTACACATCCGGGCATGTGTTCGCCGTTTTCGGCATCAATCACGTGTCCGCCTATATTGGCGTCGGTTACTTTAGTTTTTTGTGCATACACGCACATAGCGCTCAGGACCACAGTCATAAGCGCGATGATGTATTTCTTTATCATTGCTTGGAAAAATAATGTGAGATTTACTGTAACAGACTTTAAGCTTGTGTAAAACTAATGTTAACGCCGGGTAAAGCCGATGCTGACTTTCGGAGCTAAAAAAAGCTGTCGTTCGGCCACCCTTTGGTGCTTTTGAGATTGCTGTTCGGTAGAGTGGCAACGGACACACACTCTCATATCAATCACAAAATCACTCAAAGATTGACCGCCTTGAGTTGACATTAGTTATTAAACGAGCCCTTGATTATCTCACAACCGGCGGTCCACGCAAATCCATATCGTGGATGCGTGCCGCCGATATTTCGGCAATGCAAGAGTTGAAAATACGGCTGTACAGCACTGGAGCGTTCGGTACCGGGGTATGCCCCGACATCTCCACCGATGCTGCGGTAAGGTTAAGAAGCGAAATCAGCGAAAGACTCTGCGAGCTGTGGCTGTGGTGCGACGACGGCAGATAAGGGTGCGAGTGGGTTACTCTGTGGCCATCGTCGGTAATGTGCGAGTGTATGAACACAGTATTCGAGAACATAAAGTTCACGAATAGTACAAGAGTAAGTGTTGCTAATATTTTTGCACCTCTCGCTTTCACGTCGCAAAGTTACAAAAAATACGTCAACGTACAAAATTCACCCGCGAAAGTGCGTAAATACGAATTTTTCAGCCGAGCCGGGCGGCGATTACCGAGTTATAATACTGCGGGTCGCCGGTGACTTCGCGGCCAAGCCACACGGGATGCTCGAATGCTGTGTCGGCCGCAGGCAGCTCTATTTCGGCCACCACAAGGCCGGGGCAGGGATTGTGAAATTCGTCTACCTCCCAGCGCAGACCGTCGGCTGCCGGTATTATATGGCGGGTTTTGTGCAGGCACGGACGCCCGCTGGCCTGTATCATCTCCATGGCATCGGCTACAGGTATGGGGTACTCCCATTCGCCGCGCTCCGCACCGTGGTTGCGGCTTTTGACCGTGAGCCACGCCTTTTCGCCGCAGATACGCAGGCGTACCGTGGCATCGGGGTCGCTGCTGAGGTAGGCTTGGCGGATGTCGAGCCGCTCGGTGGCACAGTCGGCGAAACTGCGGTCAACGACCAGAAACTTGTGTTCGATTTCGGTAGCCATTACTCGTCGATACTATAATTGAGAAATTCAACAAACGGAGCCAGTGGCTGCAGCAGTTCGGCGCTCTTCTCGGGCCACGACGGGTCTTCGAAAAACTTGCGCCCTGTACGCGCAAAGAGGCCGTAGTCGCGAAGGCGCAGCCAGGCGGCCTGCGGATGGTCTTTGGGATATTCGCGCGGTACTGTCTTGAGGGCATTGAACGTCAGCAACTCATAGTTTTGGCGTATGCCGGGCGAGTTCATAATCTCCTCCCACTCCTCGATATTATCCACAATGGCATGGCGCAGTTTCTTCAGCACCGGAGCAGGCGGACACCATATGCCTCCGTACAGACCGGCCTCGCCGCTGTCGATATCCTGGTGAAGATAAAAGCCGGCATAATCCTTCTCGCGGCCTCGGGGCGAGATTGCTGCCGAAAAATAAGTCTTGTAGGGTGTTTTGTCCGGCGAGAAGCGAGTGTCGCGATATATGCGGTATGCGGCCTGCCTGGCGCTCTGCATTGCCACAGAGGGCATCCATTGCGCCACCAGCGATATGAGCCTGTCGAGGTCGTTGAGCCATAAAGCCCGCAGTTCGTCGAACTCCGGCTTGTGTGCTTTGAACCACTCGCGGTCGTTGTTGCGCGAGAGCTGTTCGAGAAAGTCGAACACGCGCGTCATGTAATATTTCTGAGTCATGTATCTATAACGTGAAATTTGCGTGAATTGTATATTGGCCGGCAAGCAAAAAGCCGCCGGAGCAATTGCGCCGACGGCTTGTGTATTGTATAATGCTGACGCTTACCAGATAATAATGCGTTCGGCTTCGGGACGGAACATTTCGTCGCCTTCATTGATGTTGAAGGCCTTGAAGAAAGGAGCGATGTTGCGCAGGGTCACGTTCACGCGGTTAATACCCAGCGAGTGAACATCGCCTGTGGTGAGCGAGCGCATTTCCTCGGGACGGATGTTGCTGGCCCAGAGGTTTGCGTAGTTCATGTAGAATACCTGCAGCGGGTCGAAGCCGTCGATTTTGGCTTCTTCCGAAGTGATGTCGACACCTTTCTTCTTCTGAGAGTCGAGGAAAGCGGTCATGGCAACACGCAGGCCGCCCTGGTCGGCGATATTCTCGCCAAGGGTGTACTGGCCGTTGGCCATCAGTCCGGGCAGAATCTCAACAGCGTTGAACTGCTCAACCAGGCCCTGAGTTTTTTCGGCAAACGCAGCTGCGTCTTCGGCAGTCCACCAGTTTGCCATATTGCCGTCGGCATCGAAGTTGCAGCCTTGGTCGTCGAAACCGTGGGTCATTTCATGGCCGATAACCACGCCTATACCGCCATAGTTCTCGGCATCGCTTGCGTTGGGGTCGAAGAAGGGAGCCTGCAGAATACCTGCGGGGAACACAATTTCGTTGGCCAGCGGGTTATAGTAGGCGTTGATTGTCTGAGGTGTCATGCCCCATTCGGTCTTGTCGACCGGTTTGCCCCACTTTTTCAACTGTTCGTTGTTGTGCCATTTGCTTACATTGTGCATGTTTTCGTAGTACGACAGGTCAGGGTCGATTTCCATAGTGCTATAGTCCTTCCATTGGTCGGGATAGCCTATTTTTACGGTAAATGCGTTCAACTTCTTGATGGCATTGAGTTTGGTATCGTCGCTCATCCAGTCGAGGTTGATGATGTGTTTGCCCAGTGCGGTGCGCAGGTTCTCTACCAGACCAATCATGTACTGCTTTGACGACTCGGGGAAGTACTTTTCCACGTACAGCTGGCCGATAGCCTCACCGAGGGCGCCTTCGGTGGCGGCCAGGGCGCGTTTCCATCGCGGACGTTGCTGCTGTACACCGCTTACTACCTTGCTATAATCGAAGTTGGCGTTGGTAAAGGCATCGCTCAGCTTGCCGGAGGCCTGGCTTACATATTCCCACAGCAGGTAGTCCTTGATTTCGCGGTCGGAGAGCGAACCGAGCAGATTGTCGGCCTGCTTCACGGTGTTTGGATTGGTTACGATTACAACTTCGGGCGTAGCTATATTCATAGTTTTTACGAAATAGTTGTCCCAGTCCACGTGCGGATAATCGGCCTTGAGCTGCGCTATGCTGCGGGGGTTGTACATAGCGGGAATGTTGCGGCTTTCCTCGCGGGTCCAGGTGGAGTCGGCCAGGAGAGTTTCGATTTTCATCACGTTTTTCATTATGCGTGTGGCGTCCTTCTTCGAGTAGCCTGCATTCTGCATCTGACGTGCTATGAGCTTCTTGTAAGCCTCGCGAACCTTTTTGTTATCGGTGTCGTTGAGCAGATAATAGTCGCGGTCGCCCATGCCCAGGCCGGTGCCCGACACATACATGGCATACACGTTGCTGTTGGCAAGGTCTTCCATCGGGCCTGCGCCGAAGAAGGGGTTGCTGTAGTTGGCATGCATCCACATCAGCAGGTCCGACAAGCCTTCGTGCGAAGTGTCCTCGATTTTCTTAAGGTCGGCGAGGATAGGCTTGGTGCCCTCAGCGTTGCGGCGGGTGGAATCGAGGGCCTGGTTGTAGATTGTCGACACCTTATAGGCTACAGTACCGGGCTTGGGGTTGGTAGCAGCCAGATTGGTTACGATGTCACGCACGCGGTACTCGCTGGAGTCGTTCAGAATGTTGAACTGACCGTAGCGGGCATGCTCGGCAGTGAGCGGGTGAGCCTCCATCCAGCCTTTGTTTACATGCTGATAGAAGTCTTTCGACGCCGGGGTAGCCGGGTCGATGTAGCTTGGATTCAAGCTTTTGAGGTGCTCCTGTGCGCTCAGGCTCATTGATGCGGCCACAAGCATGGCACCTGCAAGAATTATCTTTTTCATTAAGGATGTAATTTAGGTTCTGTATAATATGACGTTATATATGAACAAAAAATTACATCGGGAACGAAAAATTTCGTTCCCGATGTATTATGTTTACAATTCGCCGGTAAGCATTTTTATTCCCACTCGATTAAGCATTTAGAGGGAGAGAAGGCTGATATATCGCGAGTTATGTCTGTCATCTGTTTCATCGGGGTTGAAAATCGGGGACGTTTTTAGTTTTGCAGGCGCGCTGTAGGACAGTCAGTTATGCTGAAAATTCCATACTGGTTGATAGGAAGTTCAAGAGACTGATGTCCTCATTGCTTGCGAGTGCAAAGTTACGTAATTCCCATAACATACACAATATCAAATGGCTACAATTTTTGCGCTTCCTCTGTGGCTTTAGCAGAATTTCCTGGGAGTATAAAAGACGGGGCTTTGCGTCACTTATGGGTCTAATACAGTGGCACGTAGGTATCCCCTGTTACCCCTCCCGTCCTCCCTGCCCTATAGGGGCGGCATCCGTCTGATTTATGAGACCTGCAATTTTTTTTGTTCCTTGGAAGTGTTTTCTGAGCCTATTAACCAATAGCCTCAGGATGCACTTCTCTCTAATCTATCTCATTCATTTCAAGTCGTTAAGCACCTCATCAATTATATTGATTTGTTTGCGCCCTTTGCGTAGATAGATAAGCCTATTGAGGATGTCACAAAATAGAGTCTTTAAGGTTTCGTCATTGTCAAGATGAACGTAGAGATAGGTATCGTCTATTCCCAATGCTTTGAGCGTGGGGAGAAGACGTTTATAGTTCTTGCAGGTAACTTCAAGGCGGTAATGCGTCCCAGTGAAACCAGTACATTCGGTTATATATGCTTTCCCACTCGACTCCTCAATCTCTTTGCGTTTGTTATATGTCTTCATTTGGAGTGTTGAATCATCATTGCTAATGCTCAGTTCGGGATGTGCAAACATTCGACTTATACTAATGTTGTAGGCGTGAACATTCAGCCCTTTCACGGATTTACGGTTTGCGATTCGCCCATTTACAATTATGTCGTATGGTGTGGTTTTCAGCAATGCAATAAGTCGTTTCTGTATATTGAAGTCAAAGTCAACGGCTATATCGATTTTGCTAATACGATAAAATTTCATTCCAAGAGCTGCCTCCACGTAATAACGGGCTTGCAGAATCCATGAGTAAAGTGCGGCATTCTCAAAAGTGAGGTAAACCAGTTGTCGGTTGGGGTTGAAACTGCCACTTCGGAGATAGCCAACGACTCTTACTATATCATAACCATTATTATCTGCATCGGCACATTTAATTATAAACTCGTCTCGGTAATGTCGGCTCTCAATTCTTTCAAGCCACAGTGATGTATTGTCTTCTCCTATATGCAATTTCTTTTCAATGGTACTCAAGAAGCTCTTTTGTGCGTCGGAGGCGGTGTATGTAATTTCAAGTGCGTCTATGCACAGCGCGTAATTGAATTGTCGGTTTGCCATATTTATATGTGTATGTTCAATTATATATAGTGGCAGTCGCTGAGTTTTTCAAACTAAAGTGTGCCATTACTCGGAGTGTGTCAATTTAATCTTGTCGGTGATGGTTGGCACACTCTCTTTTTGTGCCAATTTATTCTTTTATGTTATTCTGTCGCAGTCGAGCGAGGAAGCGGTCGATTTCGGATTGGTCACGAGTGTTGCGTGGATAGCCGTTTCTCTCAAACCAAAGATTCATTTCGTTTGTGACGATGCCGAGTTTTTCAAACAGCCCACGGAAGGTGTAAACGTAGAGGTCGTTGACGAACCAACCTATATAAAGTCGGTCATGGTCGAGCCATACTTCAAGGTCAATCGGATAGCGGAAGGTAGCGGGTACTTCCAGTTTCTTCTCTGCTTCTACAAGCTGTGGCAATATGGCTTTGCAGATGAGAGCTAAGTCTACATTGTCATCATCGTAATGGAAACAGCGTCGAGGATTCTTCGCGTTCAGTCCCATCAGATTCCGCGAAAGGTAGTAGCGCACTCTCCATGCTGAATAGCCGTCATGGAAATACGCTGCGTCCAGTATAGCATATCTTTCGGAAATGGTGGAGAAGGCACGGTAGTCCTGCCTCTGCGCAAACCAGCGGTATGCCCCGATATTCTCAAACAGGAACCAGTCTACATATCGGAATAGTTTGACATAGTGCTTCGGTGGATTGGGATGATTCTTATATGAGAAGTCATCATAATCGCATAGTCCCAAACTTATAAGTTGTGCTATTGCTTTGTGTGGGATGTTAAAGACGAGAACACAGTTGCGTTCATAATCAATGGCATGAATATAATGCCCATGGCTTAACCAGTTGGAAATCTTGACTTCCATAGTAGGCTCAAATGGGATGGAAAGGAAATTGAGGATATGTTCCATATTGTAAGATGTTGGTGGCTAAAGTTAATTGGGCTGCGCTGAGGATACACGCAACCCAATCTCCGTCGTTGTGGTGAGCGCAGATGTTATTTTTTCACTATGATAATATGCTTGCGAAGTGAGGGGATAAGGGTTAGAAGATTGCTGAAAGTGTTATATACTTCTGTCGGTGTAGATGGACTCCACTTAAAGCCAAATGACCTCGAAAGATTATACAACTTTATGTTGAGAGCAATGGCGAGACCTATGCCGATAGTTCTCTTCATTGAGTCTGCAAGGTCATAATCCCAAATCCATTTTACCAACAGAGACGTAACTATGGCATTGTCCGTGTCGATTGACACAGAAATACGGATGGGAGGTTGAAAGTGCCCTTCATTGTAGACCCACTCCTCAATAAGCCGTTTTGCCTCACAAAGAGAATTGGGAAGAAGATACACAGCAAGGGCGCACTCATGGCTGTTCATAAGCGAAAGATTTTGTTGATTAGAATGTTAAGTGATTCCCTAATATGGTGATATTAGCTGAGTTGAGGAGAGTGCGGTCGATTGGCGGCTCAGTGCCTTCTAATAGACAGCGACGGCAAATCATCAGAATCTTGCCTATGTTGTTCTGTCCGACGAAAGTACCTATGTTACGGACGGCATTGGTCTCGATGTTGATTTTGTTGTCGAGAGCCGTCTTAGTGAGGTTAGCATCGCTCCATCGCGTGATGCGGTCAGCAAGTTCTTTGCGGTAGGCTATCAGCTCGGGATTCTTACATCCCCAAATCTGAGCTGTGCCGCCAGTGTCGAGGGTAGTTTCTTCTACCAATATCACTCCGTCGGGGATGGAAAGTAGTTTGGCTCGGAAATTGGCATTACCAAGGCACTTCTGCCAAACGACAGACAGCATCCATTGCAAGCGGAAGGTCGGAAAATCCTCGCGGACTTCCTTCTTGTGCTTCGCCTTGATGAAACGCTTGGCGGCGTAACCGCTTGTTGCCGAGAGTAATTCTCTCTGAATTTCGGGGTCGGTGAATTCGCCGCAAAGGTATAGCTGTTCAGAGGAGTGCCAGCGGACACCAGTAAACTCAAACGGATAGCCTCCTGCCATGTTGCTGAGTCTAAGCTCAATGCCCTCGACGATATCAGTCACCTTCTTGTAGCACCACACGGGCAGTTCGGACGCGACAAGTCGCTCCTCGCGCCCAAGCGACGCAACGAGTTCAGACACGGAGGATGAGGTGGAAAGAAAGCTGGAATTGCTCATAACTTTTTATTTTACAGGTTAATAACTGTCGTGTCTGGATTACTCCGACCACCGTGGACTGTCATGTAAGTCTCGGTTGGTGCAGCCTCAAGGCTGACTCTTGACATTCGAGGGATTCTCCCTCTTCAGACTACAAAGTTACAACATCCGCACCCCCCTTGTCAAGTTTCCAGTGTTAAAAATTGATAAGATAAAGTAGTAATAAATGATAGGCGAATCACCAAAAAGAGGAGACCGAAGCCCCCTCGTCTCATTTATTTGCTATAAAAAACTTCTCCACCACTGGATATAGAACCGTTAGCCGCGTTTACATAGAGAGTTACTATTGAGCCGCCGATATAGGGCGAGGAGGCTTGTAGCGTAGCACGTGACCCACTAAAATTGATTACTCGTACTCCTCCAGTAGCGGGAGAGCCATCAACTTCCATATATCGAGGCGTTAAACGAAAACGTGTTCCACGCCCATAGAAGATTGTTGACGATAAGTAAGCCCATACATCTGCCTCCGTTCTGAATGTTGTGTATTGAGAATTGTTTGATGATACGGCATTAGAAGAATATCCTCCGCTTGCAGAAGACGAGACTTTTGTAAAATACTTACCATTTCTATCAGCTTCAATTCTTTTATTTGTATAATCCAGTGGCAATGACATACAATAGTCATTATGTCGGTCATACTTGATTGCTCCATCTTCTATGGTATATCCTCCGCTATAATCCAATTTGCCATTGGTATAGACGGTGATATTATCCTCAGAAATAATTAGTTTAGAATTCATCTGTTTGCGACCGCCCAGATATCTTCCCATATCCACAACCATGCTGTACTCCCATGTGCCATAAATCCATTTTACGCGGTTGCGCTCTTCTTCCTCTTGACGGATGCGTTCCTCTTCTGCTTCTCGTCTCAACTGTTCATTGTGCTTTTCCAGTAGTGAAGCCATCAAACCATTGAGATGCTGTTCCATGGATTTCTCTTGCTCGGGTGTAAGAGTGGAATTTCCATACTGGTCGATGTAATATTGACACGTTTTTTCATAAGTGCCACCATACATTCCGTATGGGTATGAATTAGCATCAATTATTTGCCATGTTACCAATTTCGCGCCATTGTCACATTCCACCGTATCACGAGCGATATTAACTGCGTAATCGTCAAATGCAACTTTCGTCTCAATTGGTGTAAGTACGTCCTTATAGGGAGTCGGAATGACATACGGGTGATAATTCGCCAGTTGGTAAGCCAAAGAGTCGTGAGCTTGGCTTATCTTACCTTTGCTGTCAATCAGCACAATTTTATTTGATTCATATTCCTTACTCCACCCGCTTTCAGTACCTTCTCCTTCGAGCGAGAAAACTGCGGTGTTCCACACTGCACATTTACCATCTTTGAACGACGGTAATTTATGGCTTTCGTCCTCCCATACTGCCCCCGCAGGAGCTTCGGTGAAGTAGTCGCCAGTAATAACGAATTCGCCTTTTTTATTGATGAAGCCCACTCGTTTGTTCCATAACTTTTTGTCTTTCTCGCTGCCGTCATCGACAACACAAGCTAACCCTTCCGAGAACTGACCAGGAGGGAAAGCATCCGAGAACTGACATGGAATAACTTCCTCTCCTTGGAGGTTGATGTAACCCCATTTACCGTCTCGACGGACAGCCGCCATTCCTTCTGAGAATGCATCTATTTGGTCGTATTTCTGAAGAGCTTGTGTAAATTCGGGAGTTATTTTCAGTGTCTGAGTTCCTCCCAAAGTCTTACCCCATCCAAAGAAAAGAACTACCCCTAAGGACAGAGCCACAACCAATATTGCTGCAATAGAAATCCACAATACCTTGCGAGGTTTCTTTGGTGACGGCTGAGATTGTTCTGATACGGTCTTTTTAGATTGAGTCGAAGAATTATAAGCGGGATGGATTTCTCCTTGGAACTCACTCGGACAGCCGCAATGCGGACACACGGTAGCGTGGTCGGACATCTTGCCGCCACATTCTTTACAAGTTGTCAGTGCCATAATTTATCATTTATATACAGCCAAAACAAATTGTTACGCTGTTATCTTTCAGCTCTATTATGCAGTTGTAATTTTCATGGTAATAATCAAACGAGTCCGCATTTTCCAAGGGGATTCGCAGATACTTGGTGTCGCCCTCAGTGTAATTCTGAGTGTATCCTAACCTTTTGCAACTTTCAAGGAATTTGTTCATTTGTTCTTTGTTACAAAAGTAAATGGTGTATCCGCCACACTCACCATCATTGAATACAATCTTGCTCCATAAGTCCGTGTCATCCAGATTGTGAAAACGCTTCTCATACGTTTGGATTGCGTAGTTGTCATAGTCTCCACCTTCGCCTTCCCGTGTTCCTCTCTTGGTATCGGTCTTCTGATATCCTAATTCTTCTAATGACTTAGTGATATGGTCTTTGAAATAAGGCACTTCATAGCTGCCATCTCCCCATTCCATAGGTTTGCGTTCTATGAAAATGTTTATATCTACTAAACCCTTGACAAAATCAGCTCTCTCAATAGAATCCTGTCGTAGAGCTGAATTCGCCACGGGTTCTTTGGCGGCTGCGATAGAATCCAATTGATGTAGTTGGCTTAATTCCGCATTTTGTTTGGGTTCTTCATTCTTATGGTAAAGATATACTGTCGAAAGTAAAACAACAATTATGGCAAACACTGCCACAAGCCATATCCATAATTTATGACTGTGTTCTTTTTTACTGGGAGTGTCTTTCGGATTTGATTCTAATAGAACATCATTATTAACGGAATCTTGATTTTTTGTAAAATCAGCTCCGCATTTCGGACATTTTCGGGCATGTTCGGATATCTGCTGACCGCATTTGGGGCATTGAATCAGAGCCATGGCTTAAAGTAGATTTATTGCGGGATTCGGAGAACCGTACTGGTTAACTCCTTCATCCGAGCGTTTGAGAAAAAGGAATATACAAGCTATCGGGCAGATGCACCACCATCCACACTTGCCAATATCGTGCATACGGCGAATGCCTACACCTATCATTGGCAACAGTAATATAAAAGCTGCCAAGCCGCCAGTGAAACCACCCACCAGCCAGCAGATGAGGTTAAACGACCAAAATTCCCTTCGAGAAGCGCGTCCAGTAAAGCAAGCATACTTCTTGAATGCTTCCCATCCTATCACACCACACTCGTAGAAATACTGCGCCCAGTCTGCTTGAAAGAATGGTATGGGCATGGGAGTAGGTTGAATCGGACTATTGGTGTGGTGAGATACTGTATGCGCCTCCTCGGACGTTGTAGTAGTGGGTTCGGATGGAGCAGTTGCTTCATGGATAATGGGGCAACCGCATTCGGGACAGACATTTCTGTCTGCCCCGACGATTGCTCCACAGTCTGGACATTTGGTCTGCGTCATAGTCTCAGAGAATTTTGGTATAATCGCAGACGAGAGAGCCGTTGATGGTAACGGTCTTGTTGTCATCATCGGCAAGTTTCAGATTCTCGAAATTAAGGGTGACGGTTTCACCTTTCACTTCTGAAACAGTTACCTTTCCGCTCTTGATTTCGTCGTATACAGTGCCGTACATTCCATCCGTTCCAGCACCTTCTATCATCTCCACATAGCCGTCGTTAAGAGTGAGAGTAGTACCCTTGGCAAGAGCTACGGAATTGGCTTCAAGTGAAATATGGGCGCGAGGGAAGAAATCGGTTTCTTCAGAGTTAGCAGGATAAAGTTCGGACTCAATCTTAATTCCGAGACTTGTTCCATAGTCGGTGACAGTGGAGTTTGCTCCAGTTGTAGAGTGTTCCTTGTAACCTTGACCGTTGATTGTGAGTGAGGCTTTGCCGTTGCCTCCATCGGGTTCGTCGTTGTCATCGCCGCATGATGTAAGCGCGAATGTCATTGTGGCAAATAGTGCCACGAAAAGGAGTGAAAGATACTTTTTCATTGCAGAAAAGTTCATTGCCCTTGGCGGCTCTATAGGGCGTTTGGTGGTGATTCGTTAGTTCGTAAGGACACAATAAAAAGAGTGAGCCACCTTAGCGTTTATCTCACTAACGCGCTCACCACAAGCGGACAAAGAAGACTTACGATTACAGCAGCTCACTCAGTCTGCTGTATATCGCAAAAAGAAGGATATGCACGACTGAGGGAACAGCGTCTTCGACTCTTCTCTGCTTTGTCTTACGAGGTGGTGATTCGTTAGTCAGAGAAAGCTAAAACACTTTCCATTATGTCTTGTCAGAGGCTATCAAGCCAATGACGCCACAAATTTACAAATTTTTTCTGAGGCGGCAAGCGAGCAGTGCTATGTTTCATCAAAAATTATTACCTTTGCGGTAGAAAAATTTGATAATGCCAACGAGGTCTCGCATAAATTACAATCCCTCTCTTAGCGTTGAAGATAACGCCAAGCGGTGCGGTGTGACTGAGGCGGCTATCCGCAAATACATCAATGAGCAAGGAATCGACCGCCGATATGATGAGCAAGTGAAGAGGTATAATGCCGTCAAGATATATCTTCAATCACATAAAGAGGCAAAGCCTTCCGAGGTTGTCAAGGCTCTTAAAATGTCACTTAATACGGTTAAGAAGTACATGGCAATGGAGAGCGTTCCAGTAAAGCCTAACACCGATAAGGTTTCAAAAGTCAACCTTTCCAAATTGTCAGCTCCTATAAAGACGGTCGATAAAGACCAAACGGCAATTCTATCGGGGATTCTGAGGCTCTATTGCGACAATGCTCCCACTTTCGATTGCGACCTCACTACCTCAGTCGGAGGCTTCTATAACTTTGGTATTCCACGCCCAGTACATCTATTTGACAAATATCCAGTAAGTGAAGACGTGAGACCGTTAGAAGATGCAGAATCACTTCCTGACGGATGCTTTAATTCCATTGTTATTGACCTTCCTTTCACGGTAGAAGGTTGTCTTACTGAAAAGTCCCTTGACAGTATCATGCTTAATCGTTTTTCTTCATTCAGAACAAACGAGGAACTGTATGCCACTAATAGCAAGATGATTGAACTGGCATATCGTTTACTCACCCCCAAGGGCATACTCGTAATGAAAACGCAGGATTACTGGAAGCAAGGACGGCAAGAATGGGTAGCTCATTACGTTATCAATGAGGCTTATAAACTTGGATTTGAACTATTAGACCAGTTTCTATTGATTGCTAAAACCAAATTGTTGAAACCAGCCTATCGCCAACTCTGCGCCCGAAAGATGCACTCCTATTTCCTTGTATTCCGCAAGATTTGATGAGTTATTCATCAGTATTATCCGAAGTTCGGGGTTTTCTTCTTTGCTCATACAATCGCTCTCGCATATTCAACGCCCACATTATCATTTCATGTCGAGAGTTTATTACCTGTACTTCACCTTTATCCACTACCATAGCCATAAAGTCAGAATTGACAGTTGGAGGTGCGTCTTGAACTGGAAATAAATCCGCTATATTGACATTCAAAGCCTTTGCAATGGATTGAACTGTTGACATCTGCGGATTTCCATTCAAAGCCCTGCTGAGACTTTCGGGCTTAATCTTCATCTGTTCTGCCAAATCCTTGAGTTGTTTGCCCTGCTGGGAGCAAATGTATTTCACTCGTTGAGATAATTCTGATGACATTGTGTTATTACTGTTGGATATGCAAAGGTATAATAAATAACCTAAAATATCAAATATTATATTGAAATTAACTTTTATTATGGGTTAGAATTTGGATTCAGATAACTTTAGCTGTAATTTTGCAGCGTATTTCTTAACGCTTAGTATCAATGAATGTTGTTAAAGCCATAATATACGCAAGAGTATCAACCCAAGGTCAAGATTATGAAAGGCAGTTGGCTGAGCTGACTCAATATGCAGACCGCATGGGATATGATGTAGTAAAGACTTTCAGCGAGAAAATATCGGGAGCGAAAAAGATAGCAGAGCGTGAAGCTATGTCTGATTTATTGCGATATGTAGAGAACAATCAGATTGACAAGGTGTTGATATACGAATGTTCCAGACTTTCAAGACGAGCAGTTGACTTCCTCTCTATTATAGAAACTCTCAATGAAAAGAAAATCAGCTTGTACATTCACCAAAATGGACTTGAGACACTTCAACCCGACGGCTCTATCAATCCGATAGCAACGATGTTGTTAGGAATCTTGGCTCAGTTCAACAGCATGGAGCGCAACCTAATCCGTTCACGCATGGAAAGTGGCTACAACAACTTCCGCAACAATGGCGGTAAAGTCGGACGTAAGGAAGGCTTCTCCAAATCGGTAGAGAGCTACAAGGAGGAATATTCAGAAGAATTGCGACTATTGCGCAAGGGGTACTCACTTCGCAACATTAGAAAAATAACTGGTACGAGCATCACAACAATTAGAAAAGTTGCCGAAATCGTTAACTCAAAAGGAATCGCCTAAATGAAGAATGCAGTTAAGTTCAATCTCCAATATCCATCAAAAGACCGTAGCCTCATTTTGGCTATATGCCGTTGTGGAGGGAAGACAATAAAACGGTCGTTAAATGTAACCATCCCGACGGTAATTTGGGATAAGCAGTTACAACGCTGCATAATCTCAGAAAAGGAGACAGTGAGAGCCAAAAGGGAATACAAGAAAATCAACAAGCGATTGGATGCGATAGAACAGAGTTGGAACGCATTGGCGGTGAAAAACAGACTGGACACCTTCGACCCTCAATGTGTTGAATCAATGTTTGACAGCCATCTCTCAGTATCGGCTAAAAGAGCGGATGAGGAAGACCGCAAGGAAAATCGGACACCTCTGCAATTCTTTCAAGCCCATATTGACAAGAAAACCTCTATGTTTTGTGAGGCTACTGGCCGTAACATCAGCGAGAAGACAAAAGGACATCACATAGTAGTGTTGAAACGTCTGAAGGCTTTTATGAAAGACACAAACACTCCCGATAGCTTTGATATTTTTGACACGGAGTTTAAAAACAAGTTTATCAACTGGGCATATCATACGGCTCGTAGAAAACAAGGGGGATATTCAAAGAATACGGTTGTTGCAACCTTTTCAATATTAAAGGTCTGGCTTAACGAGGCTACTGAAGCAGGACTGATTAGCACAACGGAATACCATAAATATCCAAGCAAAGGAGCGGATGTTGACAACATCGCGTTGACCATGCAAGAGATTGAGGCTATTTACCGTCTTGATATTCCCAAGCTAATCAGTAAAGGAACGATAGACGCTAAATCCTCAATCGAAGCGACAAGAGACCTTTTTATCATAGGCTGTTGGACTGGTCTCCGAAGAGCAGATTTGAATCGTATCAATGATGCTGTTTTCAATCTAAAAAGTAACACTTTGACGATTCAAACTCAGAAGACAAATGAAAAAGTGATTGTGCCTCTTCATCCTTTCGTGCGTGAACTTTACGAAAAGTATAAAGGTAAATTTCCCAAATTAATCGACAAGAGCAAAGCAAACGCACAACTTCAAGAACTTGGACGATTGGCTGGGGTTGACGAATTGACGGAACGCTCCTCAATCCGAGAAGGGAGGACAATAACAGTGAAGCTCTTGAAGTATCAGCGTATTACATTCCATACAGCGAGACGTAGTTTTGCAACTAATCTATATCGGCAAGGCGCACCAGTAGTTTCAATAATGAAAATGACAGGCCACAAGACCGAGCAGAATTTCTTGAAGTATCTTAATATCTCAAAAGAAGAACATTCTGAGAGTATGCAAAAATTCTTCAAGTAACACCATCGGGGACGTTTTGGAGCATCGGGGTTGAAAATCGGGGCTAATTCCACTAAATCGGGCAAAAAGGACAATCCACGGAAAACTCAGCGAGTTAACCGTGGATTGCTTGTAAGTGATTGGTATCAATCTATGTGGATTGTTCCAAAGTGGGGTAATCGGCTATAGTTCAGAGAGGTCTGAATGTGCCTATATCATTCCCACTCGATGGTTGCCGGTGGCTTCGACGAGATGTCGTAACATACTCGGTTGACGCCGCGGACGTTGCGGATGATGTCGTTGCTCACCTGAGCCATGAACTCATAGGGCAGGTGGGCCCAGTCGGCGGTCATGGCATCGGTGGATGTTACGGCGCGGAGAGCTACTGCGCGTTCGTAGGTGCGTTCGTCGCCCATCACACCCACGCTCTGTACGGGCAGCAGTATCACGCCGGCCTGCCATACCTTGTCGTAGAGGTTCCAGTCGCGCAGGCCGCGGATGAAGATGTCGTCGGCATCCTGCAGTATGCGTACCTTTTCGGCGGTGATGTCGCCAAGGATACGTACGGCCAGACCCGGACCGGGGAAGGGATGACGCTTGATAAGGTGCTCGGGCATGCCCAGCGAACGGCCTACGGCGCGAACTTCGTCCTTGAACAGCAGGCGCAGAGGCTCGCACAGCTTCAGATTCATCTTTTCGGGCAGGCCGCCTACGTTGTGGTGGCTCTTGATGGTGGTGCCGGTGATTGAGAGCGACTCAATGCAATCGGGGTAGATGGTACCCTGGGCCAGCCACTTGACATCCTTGATTTTGTGGGCTTCTTCGTCGAATACGTCGATGAAGCCTTTGCCTATGATTTTGCGCTTGGTTTCGGGGTCGGTGACACCGGCGAGCTCGCTGAAGAACTTGGCTGAGGCGTCGACACCCACAACATTCAGGCCCAGACACTCGTAGTCGCGCAGTACATCGCGGAATTCGTTTTTGCGCAGCATGCCGTGGTCAACGAAAATACAGGTCAGGTTCTTGCCTATGGCACGGTTGAGCAGCACAGCGGCCACCGACGAGTCGACGCCGCCGCTCAGGCCCAGCACTACCTTGTCGTCGCCAAGCTGCTGTTTGAGTTCGGCCACAGTCGAGTCGATAAACGATTCGGCGCTCCAGCTCTGAGTGGAGCCACAGATGCCTGCCACAAAGTTTTCGAGCAGCTTCATGCCGCACTCCGAGTGGTATACTTCGGGGTGGAACTGTACGCCCCATACTTCTTCGCCTTCTACCTGGTAGGCCGCGCAGGGCACTTCGGCGGTCGAGGCTATGATGTGGAAGTTGGCCGGAAGCTCGGTGATGGTGTCGCCGTGGCTCATCCACACCTGTGCGCCGGGTTCGATGCCGCGCAGCAGCGGGTTCACCTCGTCGACCTTGGTGAGATTGGCACGGCCATACTCGCGCGAGTCGGCCGGCTCCACTTTGCCACCGTTGGCATAGGCCATAAACTGTGCGCCGTAGCAGATTCCCAGCAGAGGATAGTGACCGCGGATACGGTCGAGCTCAATCCGGAAGGCTTTCTCGTCGTAGACCGAGAACGGGCTGCCGGATAGAATCACGCCTATCACCGAGTTGTCGTCGTAGGGAAATTTGTTGTATGGCACAATTTCGCAATAAGTGTTCAGCTCGCGTACACGGCGGCCAATCAGCTGCGTGGTCTGCGATCCGAAGTCGAGAATAATGATTTTTTCTTGCATATTGTGAATGTCTGCGATTTTCAATGCTGCAAAGTTACGATTTTTTCCACAAATAAATACAATTCCGACAACGACAACTTGCCGTAGCTCATTTTTTTTCAGAAAAAATCACTAATTTTGCAGTTCCAAATATCAAGCCGGTACGACTTTGAAGACTTCAATAAAAAAAATTCTGCTCGTTTTAGCGTTTTTTGCAGGTGTGGTGCAATCTTCGCATGCCATAAGTTTTGCTCTCGATTCTATTGCCGAATGGGGCAAATTTCCGCGTTTCTGTGTGGGTGTGTACCGCTGGGGCGACAAATTCTTCAATACCTATGATTCTGCTTATGTCAAGGGCACCGGCTATAAGTTCAACGTAAAAATAACCACAGACTCGTGGTTCGACTTCTATAATTTTATGCTGCCCGAGCGGGCGATAATGCACATGCGCAGCGACCCCTCGACATCGATTGGCGCTCATCTGACATATATGGCGGTATCGGTAGGCTACGACATAAACTTCTCGCGTCTGTTCGGCGGTCCACAGCAGGCTCGTTCGCGGTACAACTTCGGTTTTAACTGCAGCCTGTTCGCGGCCGAGTTCAACTATGTGAGCAACGATGTGGGCACACGTATAACCCACTTCGGCATCGATGGCAAAAATTTAGACAGGGAACTGCCTTTCGACGGCATAAACGTGTCGTCGTGGAATCTCGACACCTATTATTTTTTCAACCACAAAAAGTACTCACAGGCAGCGGCGTTCGGCTACAGCAAACTGCAGCAGAAGAGCCAGGGTTCGCCCTATGCAGGTATTTCGATTTTTACCCAGCATTTCGACTTCGATTTCAGCGGTTTGCCTCACGACATGCTTGACCGTCTGCCGTCGTCGTGGCAAAACTATCAGTATAATGTCAAGACCCATAATTTTGCCTTTCGTCTGGGCTACGGTTATAACTGGGTGCTGGGCAAGCACTGGACCATTGGTGTGAGCGAATCGCCGGTACTCGGCCTTAAAAAAGGTTTTATAAACAGCAGCGAGGAGCACCTGTCGTTTTCACTATCCAACCGCCTGAACGCATCGGTGGTATGGAACAACGGGCCGTGGTTCGCCGGTATGACAGGCAAGTGCGACATTGGTCTGATATACGACAAGGAGCATACTTTTGCCAACGCTTTCATTACCGGCCAGGCTTCGGTAGGCTACCGCTTCAATCTGTGGTAAGGCGCCGGCGCCGGCCCGTGAACATATTGCTTTTACGCAAATAATGCCCTGAAAGCATCGTCGACACGTTTAACCTCAATGAGTTTCAGACGCATCGATGCAGTGTCGACACCCTTGAGATTGCCCTGCGGTATGAGCATGTGGGTCATGCCAAGTTTTTCGGCCTCGCTTATACGTTGTTCTATACGGGTAACAGGACGGATTTCGCCCGACAGACCCACTTCTCCGGCCATGCAGTAGCCACGCGGTATGGCCATATCGACGTTGCTCGACAGTACGGCGCTGATTACAGACAGGTCGAGTGCCGGATCGTTTACCTTGAGGCCTCCGGCAATGTTCAGAAATACGTCTTTTTGAGCCAGTTTGAAGCCGACACGTTTTTCGAGTACAGCCAGGAGCATGTTCATGCGTTTGCCGTCGAAGCCGGTGACACTGCGCTGTGGAGTGCCGTAGGCGGCAGTGCTGACCAAGGCCTGTGCCTCGATGAGGAAAGGCCGTGCGCCATCGATTGTCACGCCTATAGCCATGCCCGAGAGGTCTTCGTCGTGCTGCGACAGCAGCATTTCCGAAGGATTGGTGACCTCGCGCAGTCCGTGGCGGCACATCTCGTATATGCCGAGTTCGCTGGTAGAGCCGAAGCGGTTCTTTATGGCGCGCAGTATCCGGTACATGTACTGTCGGTCGCCCTCGAACTGTATTACGGCATCGACAATATGCTCCAGTACCTTGGGGCCTGCAAGCGAACCTTCTTTGGTGATATGGCCTATGAGCAGTACCGGCACCGATGCTTCCTTAGCGTATTTAAGCAGACTGGCGGCGCACTCGCGCACCTGGCTGACGGAGCCGGCTGACGACTCGATGGCATCGGAGGCTATGGTCTGGATTGAGTCTATTACCAGTATGCCGGGCTGTACTTCTTCGATATGACGGAAGATGTTTTCGAGCGATGTTTCGCAGACTATGAAACAGTTGTCGCTGCCGCGGCCTATGCGGTCGGCGCGCAGTTTCAGCTGAGTGGCGCTTTCCTCGCCCGACACGTACAGTATGGTCTTGGACTTTATGGAAAGCAGGTTCTGGAGTACAAGTGTGGACTTTCCTATGCCCGGTTCGCCGCCTAAAAGCACCAGCGACCCGGGTACCAGACCGCCTCCGAGTACACGGTTCAGTTCGCCGCTGGGCAGCTTTATGCGGGGTTCGTCGAGAGCCTGGATGTCGTTGACGGCCATGGCTACCGAGCGTACGTTTCCGGCCACGGGCGAGGGTGTGCGTTGTGCGGTGACGCTCACACGCTCCTCGACCATAGTGTTCCAAGCGCCACATGCGGGGCACTTACCCACCCATTTGGGTGAGTCGGCCCCGCATGTGCTGCAATACCATACGGATTTGCTTGTTTTTTTAGCCATAGGCTTTAAGCGTTGCGCCCGTGGCAGTTTTTGTATTTTTTACCTGAACCGCAGGGACATGGGTCGTTACGGCCTACTTTGGGTCCGGCCTTCACGGGCATGGGCTTGGGGCGTTCGCCCTGCTGCTGGCTTGCCACACGGCGCTGCTCATCGCCCGGAGCTTCAGCTTTGGTTTCGTTGTATCGAACGGCTTTGTGGGGCATTTCGGGCCCGGCTTCCTTCATTTCCACACGCTGCTGAGGAGTCTGGGGCTGGGGCTGCTGGGGCTGCTGCTGTTCGCCATCGGCAGGCTGCTGGGCTTGCTGAGGCTGGGGCTGTTGCTGCTGTTGCTCGCTGGGAGGCGCTACAGGTATGCTGGCGCGCATCAGACACGATACCGCCTTGCTGTTGAGCTGATTGAGCATGGATTCGAACAGGTGGAACGACTCTACCTTGTAAATAACCAGCGGGTCTTTCTGCTCGTAGCTTGCATTCTGTACGCTCTGGCGCAGCTGGTCGAGTTCGCGCAGATGCTCTTTCCAGAGTTCGTCAATGGTTACAAGCACCAGTTTCTTCTGCCATTCCTTTACAATGCTGCGGCACTCGGTGTTGTATGCTTCCTGCAGGTCGACGCGCAGGTTGAAACGGCGGCGCGAGCCGTCGGAAATAGGCACTATGATGCGTCCGCGGTATTCGGTGTTCTCGTACATGTTCTTGATTACCGGCAGAGCTACCTCGCGGATACGTTCGTTGCGGCGGTTGAAGGCCTCGATGGCTGCTTCGTGCAGGCGCTCGATTTTTTCTTCGCGCGAGAGGTTGCGGTATTCGTCCTCGGTATAGGGCAGTTCTATCGACAGCAGTTTCAGGGCTTCCTGTTCGAGGTCGGCATAGAACGATGCTTCTTCGTTGTTTACTATCAGATTCTCTACCGAGTCATAAATCATGTTGGCGATGTCGATGCCTATGCGTTCGCCTACGAGTGCGTGGTGGCGGCGTGTGTATATGTAGTTACGCTGCTTGTTCATTACGTCGTCGTATTCGAGCAGGCGTTTACGGATGCCGAAGTTGTTTTCCTCCACACGTTTCTGGGCCTTTTCGATGGCGTTCGACACCATTTTGTGTTCAATAGGCTCGCCTTCCTGCAGGCCGAAGCGGTCGAGCCACTTCATTACCGAGTCGGTGGCGAACAGACGCATCAGCTGGTCTTCGAACGACACAAAGAAGATTGATGTGCCGGGGTCGCCCTGACGGCCTGCACGGCCTCGGAGCTGACGGTCGACGCGGCGCGACTCGTGGCGCTCGGTGCCTATGATGGCCAGACCGCCGGCGGCTTTCACCTCGGGGGTAAGCTTGATGTCGGTACCGCGGCCCGCCATGTTGGTGGCGATGGTCACAGTGCCGGGTCGGCCTGCGAGGGCCACAATCTCGGCTTCGCGCTGGTGCAGCTTGGCGTTGAGCACATTGTGTTCGATACGGCGCATCTTGAGCATTTTGCTCAGGAGTTCCGATATTTCAACCGAGGTTGTACCTACCAGTACCGGACGGCCTTCTTTTACCAGGCGTTCGATTTCTTCGATTACGGCGCTGTACTTTTCTTTCTTGGTTTTGTACACGCGGTCGTTCATGTCGATACGTGCAACCGGACGGTTGGTGGGGATGGTAACCACATCAAGTTTGTAGATGTCCCAGAACTCGCCGGCCTCTGTTTCGGCTGTACCGGTCATACCGGCCAGCTTGTGATACATGCGGAAGTAGTTCTGCAGCGTGATGGTGGCAAAGGTCTGTGTAGCGGCCTCGACTTTCACTCCTTCCTTGGCCTCGATGGCCTGGTGCAGGCCGTCGGAGTAGCGTCGGCCTTCCATGATACGGCCTGTCTGTTCGTCGACAATCTTGATTTTGTTGTCGTCGATAACGTATTCTACGTCTTTCTCAAACAGTGTGTATGCCTTAAGCAGCTGGGTCACGGTGTGTACGCGCTCGGCCTTTACGGCATAGTTCTGCATCAGTTCGTCTTTGCGGGCCTGGCGTTCAGTGGCATCGGACAGGTGTTCGAGCTCGGAAAGCTGCGATGCTATGTCGGGAAGCACAAAGAAGGTTGGGTCTTCGATTTTGCCGGTGAGTTCGTCGATGCCTTTGTCGGTGAGTTCTACGCTGCGGTTCTTTTCGTCGATTACAAAGTAGAGTGGGTCGGTGATGAATGGCATCTCGCGTGCGTTGTCCTGCAGATAGTGTGCCTCGGTCTGGAGCAGCAGGTTTTTCATGCCTTCCTGCGAGAGGAATTTGATTAGCGGCTGATATTTGGGCAGACCTTTGAATGCACGGAACAGAAGTATTGCTCCTTCTTTCTGCTGGTCTTTGTTGTCCGATGCTATTTTTTCCTTGGCTTCTGCCAGGATTTTGGTAATGAGGCGACGCTGCGCTTCCACCACTTTCTGTACGTTTGCCTTGTAGATGTCGAAGTACTGGTCGTCGCCGCGCGGCACCGGACCGGAGATGATCAGAGGCGTACGGGCATCGTCGATAAGCACTGAGTCGACCTCGTCGACAATGGCGTAGTAGTGCTTGCGCTGTACCATATCCTCGGGTTCCATGGCCATGTTGTCGCGCAGGTAGTCGAAGCCGAATTCGTTGTTTGTACCGAAGGTGATGTCGCAGTTGTAGGCGGCACGGCGTTCGGGAGTATTGGGTTCGTGCTTGTCGATGCAGTCGACGGTTGAGCCGTGGAACATGTACAGCGGTCCCATCCACTCGGAGTCGCGCTTCGACAGATAGTCGTTCACAGTCACCACATGTACGCCGCGGCGCGAGAGCGAGCGCAGGAACACCGGCAGTGTAGCTACAAGGGTTTTACCTTCACCGGTTGCCATTTCGGCGATTTTGCCTTGGTGCAGCACTATACCGCCTATGAGCTGTACGTCGTAGTGTATCATATCCCAGCTCACGGGGTTGCCGCCGGCCAGCCAGGTGGTTTTCCATATAGCTTTGTCGCCTTCGATGGTTACGAAGTCGCGGCCTTGGCCGGCGAGTTCGCGGTCGAGTGCTGTGGCTGTCACTTCCACGGTGTCGGAGGCAGCGAAGCGTGCTGCGGTTTCGCGCATAGTGGCGAATACCTCGGGCAGGTGTTCGTTGAGTTTGTCCTCGAGGGTGTCTAGTATGTTCTTTTCGTGTTTGTCGATTTTGTCCCACAGGGGCTGGCGCTGGTCGTAGGGAAGAGATTCGATTTCTACTTTCAGACGTGCGATTTCGTCGTAGTCGGCACGAGTTGCGTTGTCGAGGTCGGCACGCACGGCATCGATGCGGCCGCGGAGTTGGTCGACAGTCAGTTGCTGGAGCTCGGGGCCTTTGGCCTTGATTTTCTCCACAATGGGCATTATGGCCTTGAGGTCGCGCTGCGACTTATTGCCGAACAGTTTGCTTAAAACGTTAATGAATGACATTTATGTAGTGTTTTATTTGTTTTCGAAATGTGGGGGAGTTATGTATATATGGCATTACACGTACGCCTCCGTCGCTGATGGACGGGCGTGCGGTACTGTTGTCGGCAAAGATAGTAAAAAATACCGGATTTCGGGCTATAGCAAAGCCTGAAAGTGAGTATCAGAGGTTTATTGCCGGCAGTGAGGCGGCATTTGGCGAGCGTATGCGTAGCAGGCGGCATACGGTAGGGGTGACCATGCGTATGTCGACGGGGGTGTGAATCTTGCGTGCTTCGACACCTGGAGCCATTATTATTACCGGCGCTGTGGTAGCTGTTTCGCGTTGAACTTTTTCGTATTTCGAAGCCTGAGCGATGCCGTGTACATTGGAATCGTCAACGAGCTGCCAGCCGGGAAGAACTTCGAGCAGCATGTCGCCGCTGGTTGAGAAGTGGGTGTTGCGGCGCAGGGCCTCAGGATTGACGCCTGCGCGTCCGTGGCGTATGTCGTCGCTTGTATGCACGGCTTTTACCCCGGCCATGCGGCTGAGGAAGTCGGCGGCTTCGGAGCGCATGGCCTTGGCATCGGCCTTGCGTTCTTCAATAAGTTTGTCGTTGAGGTAGAACCATCCGTCGGAGTAGGCCTGTACCCATTCACCGTTGCCGTGCAGGGCTATAAGGTATACGTTTAGCAGCGACATGGCCTTGCGGGTGGAAAATTCGCCGTAGGGAATCATCCAGCGCGGGTCGTCGCGGCGAGTGCGCGATGGCGGCGGTGTGCCGGTAATCATTACTACCGAGCGGTTGGCGCCGGCCTGTTTTTCGGCAGCATTTATCAGTCGGGCCAGGTCGTAGTCGAGCCTGTAGTAGCTGTCGATGAGTTCAAAGCGATTGTCGGGGTTCTTGCCGCTTTCGTAGGGTCTGAGTGTATAGGCTATGCTCAGTACGTCGACACCGTCGTGCTGCCCCAGTTTCAGGGTGCCTATCATGTCGATAGCCATGGAAGTTACCTCGGAGTTCACTGCTCCGGCGGCTTCTTTGAATTCGGCAAAGCGGTCTGCGTTACTGCGTCCGAAGGTGTAGCGGAATGGATAGTGGGTGAGGTACTCCGGCAGGCCGGGATACTGGTCGGCGGCCTTTAGGGGTGTCCAGCTGAGTGTGTCGAGTCGTTGCGACAGGTGGCTCAGACGGTTGCGCGTACCCAGCAGCGATGGCGGGTCTTTATAGAAGGTGGTTGTGGCCCAGTTGCCGGTGCGGTCATCAATCCATATCGCGCAGTTGGCGCTATGTCCGCCCAGGGCTATAGCCACTCCCGGGTCGGGGGCTATAGCGTAGACTTGTGTTACGCCTCCTCCGGCTATGCGGGCTTCGTCGGCCATGGTGCTTACAAGCAGAGTGCCGGGCGAGTATGTGCTGTTGGTGTAGTTGCCAAGGGTGCTGTCGTCGTCGAAAATATGCTCGCGGCGCATGGCACGGCGGTCGAAGCGCATGGCTCCGCTGATACCGGTCACGGAGGGCGATGCGCCTGTCATCAGTTCGGTGACAGCTGCGGTGGGGTCGAGCGGAGTGCCGTATTCGCCGCTCAGAACCACTCCGCTGTTGAGCAGGCGGTTGAATCCGTCCGGTCCGAAATAGTCACGCAGCAGGTCGAGTTGTGTGGCATCGAGGCCTTCGATAACCACGTTCAGCAGCAGTTGTGTCTGCTTCTGCCCCGAATTGGCTTGCGCGGGTATTGCCATGGTCACCATCGAGGCAATCAGGGCGAGCATCAGGCGGCGGCTGAGCGATATTTCGGGGTTGCGGTTCATCGGGGTTCTATTGCTTGCGCTTGAAATTTGTGATGTAAATATACGACACCGAACGGGTCATATCGCAGAGTATCAATGGAATAAATGCAGTATTGGCGCTCTGCGGAAGCCAGAGCCAACAGGCGGCCATGGCAAACACAAGTGCAAAGTTAGTAAAATGATAGCATAAAACTAACTTTTTACATTTTTTTATCCAAATAAAAATAACCGGAATCAGGCAAAAAGGGTTCAGCCACATGTAAAGAAAATTAGGCGAGGTAGCCTCATGGACCGATATGAATATAAGGAACGTGAGCAGACAGCCGGCGAGGCCGAACATGCCAAAGAGCACTGTGTCGAACCAGCGGCTCACGCGCATGCGCCGTATGTCGCGCCAGGTGACAATCAGTGTGATTGCAAGCAGAAGCGCACTCACACACATTGGTGAAAGCAGCCACGGAGTAGGGCCGGCAGTGGCGTCGATATATTGCGGATTCACCTCCACGATATGGCTTACCAGAGGTCTGCCGCCTGTCGTGGCGCCTTGCAGCTGTTCGGCAATGAGTACCGGCGCAAATGCCTGCTCGCGTAAGCTTATGGGGTAATCTATGCCGCTGCCCAGGGCCAGGTCGATGCCGAACTGATACCAGGGGTAATTGCGGTGGTAGTAGCGCATTATGCTGCGGAACGAGCCCAGATGCGAGCTGTCGACGGTCTGTACCTTGCCGAGCTGCAGACTGTCAGGCGCAAGTGCTTTCTCCAGCAGACCCAGCGGGCGGGTGGCGCAGTTGTCCTTTACATAATTATAGCGGTAGACACGGTTCTCGGGCTTGAGATTTTCGATGCAGAGGTCTATGATGTAAGCCTTCTGTTGCGGAGTAAGGTCGAGCTGCATGTCCACAATACGGCGCCCCTGACGGCTGTAGGCATCGGCGAAATACTGCCACGGAGCTGCGGCTGCCCAGTAGTCGGTTTCGCCTTTTACAAAGCGGTACACAAAGTTGGGCTGCTCAAAGTCGAATGTGCCGAAACTCACGGCGTAGTCGGCCTGCGGTGTTGTGATATGCAGTGCTGCATGTCCTTCGAGTTCATATATGTCCGGGCCAGGGTAGAACACGGTGAAACTCACCGTTGTATCGGCGACGTTAGCTCTGGCTGAAATGATGGCCAGCAAGGTCATAAGCAGTGTAAGGCAGTAGCGCAGAGGCTTCATGGAATATCAATCAAGCGGTGGGTCTGCAGCGACAGACGCCACTGCGGATGCGACTTTATGTACTCTACGGTTTCGGCAACGTTAAGGCCCGAACATGGCTGCAGAAAGCAGCGTGGCGAAGGCAGCAGCGATGCTATCTGCTCTACGTCCTGGCCCTGGTAGACTATTTTCAGCTCGTCGATGCGGTCGATGTTCCACGGAGCGTCTTTGGGCGAGCAAGTCACCCAGTCGACTTCGGGAGGCACAGGCAGTGAGCCATTGGTTTCAATCTGTACGAAGAAGCCCCGCAGTTTTATGGCGCGGAGCAGGTCGCTGTCGAGCTGCAGGGTCGGTTCGCCTCCTGTTATCACCAGATGGCGTGCGGGGAAGGCGCATATAGCCTCTATAATCTCGTCGGCGGTCATCATGGAGCCTCCGTTGTGGTCGGTGTCGCAGAAAGCGCAGGCACGGTTACAGCCGCTGAAGCGCAGAAACACTGCGGCGGTGCCGCAGTGGTATCCCTCGCCCTGGAGCGAGTAAAAAATTTCGTTGACCTTGTATTGTTTCATAATCAGTCGATTTCGTATGATGCCACATTGCCTTCGCTCTCCTGCACGTCTACACGGTAGCAGTTGGGCACGTTCTCGCAGATCCAGCGAGCCATGTTCTCGGCGGTAGGGTTGAATGGCAGCACGTCGTTGATAAGCTTATGGTCGAGTTTGTCGCTTATATTCTGTTTGATATGGGTGAAATCGGTAACCATTCCGGCATCATTCAGCTGCTTGGCGCGGCAATGTACGGTTACAATCCAATTGTGGCCGTGTATGCAGGTACACTTGCTCTCGTAGTCGAGTTCAAGGCGGTGAGCGGCGGATATTTCAAGTCGTTTGCTTACGTAGTACATTTTATCAGATATAATATGGTCTATTCAGTAGGCGGATTCACCGGCTCAACACCGGCTTCGGCAGCGAGTTTGTATATGTATTCGAGTGCGGCATCGCGGGTGTCCTCTATCTCGCAGTCTTTGATTGCCTGCCTGAGGTTTTTGGTGAAGTAACCCACCAGAGGCGATGTGCTGAGGTTGAATATGTGCATTATTTCGTTGCCGTCTACAGGATTCTTGCGATTGCGTTCGGCATCGAGTTTGCGTATGTACTCGTACTTCTGGTCCACGATGTCGAAATTTTCGAGTATACGCTGGCGTTTGGCCTCGTTTCGGCTGGTGAGGTCGGCGCGAGCCAGTATCATCAGGTCGGCCAGATCGTCCTCGCCGGCATAATTCATCAGGCGGCGCACTGCGCTGTCGGTCACCTCTTCGTCGCCCAAAGCAATGGGGCGCATGTGTAGTTCCACGAGCTTGCGCACATACTTCATTTCCTGGCCCATGGGCATTTTCAGTCTTGCAAAAATCTGTGGCACCATCTTGGCACCCACCATGTTGTGGTTGTAGAATGTCCAGCCGACCCCCTCTTCGTACCGCTTGGTGCGCGGTTTGGCAATGTCGTGCAGCAGCGCAGCCCAGCGCAGCATCAGTTTGTCGGACACCGCGGCCACGTTGTCGAGTACTCCCATGGTGTGGTAGAAATTGTCTTTGTGAGCGCGGCCGTTAACTGTGTCTACACCTTTGAGTGCCGCCAGTTCCGGAAAAATCAGTTTCAGCAGCCCGCTGTTGAGCAGCAGTTTCCAGCCAATCGACGGCTTGGGCGAAGACATTATCTTGTTGATTTCGGTGCATATTCGCTCGGTGGTTATTATCTCTATTCGGTGAGCGTTGCGGCATATGGCCTCGAATGTTTCGGGGTATATTTCGAAATTGAGCTGTGTGGCGAATCGGATAGCCCGCATCATGCGCAGGGGGTCGTCGCTGAAAGTGATGTCGGGGTCGAGCGGAGTGCGTATGATCCGCCGCTCTATGTCGCCGAGGCCGTCGAACAAGTCCACCAGTTCGCCGAAGCTGTCGGGTGTCACGCTCAGGGCCATGGCGTTTATGGTAAAGTCGCGGCGGCTGATATCGTCCTGGAGGGTGCCGTCTTCGACAATTGGATTGCGCGAGTCGCGACGGTATGATTCCTTTCGTGCTCCCACGAACTCGAGTTCCAATTCACCGCGTTTCACCTGTGCGGTTCCGTAGGTCTTGAATACACTCAGATGCGAGCCGCGCATCGACTTGTGTACAGCCTTGGCCAGTTCGATGCCTGAGCCTACGGTAAGGAAGTCGATGTCCTTCGACGCCCGGCCAATGATGAGGTCGCGCACATAGCCGCCGACCACATATGCCGGAAGGCCGATTTCGGCAGCCACCCGACCCACACGGTCGAATATCTTATGTTTGAGTAGAGAGGAAAAGTTATTGTTTTCCTTGTTCATTCAAAATATATAATCTGTTCGGGCGCGTTTGTTATGCATTCGGCTGCGCCTTCTTCTTTTACAATAATAGTATTCTCGATACCGGCAGCACCTTGGCCCGGAATCACGAATTTAGGCTCGAGGGCAATAGCGTTGCCTGCCTCAAGGATGTCTTTTGAACGTGGCGAAATCACCGGGCCTTCGTTTATTTCAATGCCCAGTCCGTGGCCTACGAATCCGGCGTGCTGGCGGTGGCCCATAAAATAGTCGGTGTAGCCGGCTTCCTTGGCCATCATGGCCGCTTTCTCGTAGAGTTCGCGTGCCGCGGCGCCGGGTCGGGCCATATCGGTCAGGGCGTGAACGATGTCAATAGATAGCTGATGCGCGCCTAAAGTCTTGGAATCGAGGGTTCCCAGAGCAAAGCAGCGTGTCATGTCGGTCATATAGCCGGTGAAGTCGCCGTTGACGTCAACCATTACAGTGTGGTGAGGCTCTATGAGACTGCCGTCGGCTCCCACCGGCAGCGACGGATTGAGTCCGGCTCCTCCCATAGCGAAATCGTATGGGGTTGGAGTATCGGAGTTCTCGCCTGTAATCACATTGCCCATATGTATTTCCATGTCGGAACCACTGATGCGGAATATGCCCAAATTGCCTTCGAGGCGCGACTGGCGTTCGATTTCCACTTGCAGCTCTATATCAGTCATACCGGCCTGATACACATGCGGAATGCGTGAGTACACATGTTCGTGACGCAGGCCTGATTCCTTCATCAGTTGCTGTTCGAGGCACGTCTTAACTGAGCGGGCCCGGCGCATTACGCCCGAAGCATCTGCGAATTCAGTGCCTGCAATAGTGTTCATGAGTCGTGTCGACAGGTTGTAGCTTATGATGTCGAATTCAAGACCAAGGCGCTCGGGTGCGGTGCAGTTTTGGTTGTGGCACAGAATGTCGGCGATTTCGGCAAAGCGCCCCAGACGGCTGCTGCGGTCGCTTATCAGGTCGTTGGGGCGGCGTACTATATAGTATGGCTTGCTGTCGGCGATATTGAAGTACACGTATCCGGCAAATACACGGCCTGTGAGGTAGTAAATATTTGCTGCGTCGGTAATCAGCACCGAGTCGGCACCTAAAGCCTCGAGGCCGGCGCGCACGCGGTTCAGACGCAGGTTGAGTTCGTCGTCGCTCAGCAGTTGCAGCTGTCGCGAATGTATATCTTTGAATTCTGTCATTGTTCTATGTTTTAGAGGAGTGTATGTTAAGAATGTGGCATCTCAACAGCCAATAAACAGACCCACCTGCTCAATGCCCGGCAGAGTGTCGCGGCGCATTATGTTGCGTAGTTTCAGTGGTTTGTTTCTGAAGGCTCGGAAACTTCGGCTTAGAGTGTCGGTATACTGGTAGCTGACCCCGCTGCCGCTGCCGTACCAGCGGCCGAAATCATCGGCCAGAACCAGCTGGATGGTATCGGCGCGCCGGGTGCTGTCGCCGGTAGGGTATTCCAGTTCAAGCCATAGATTGCTGTATGGATAGGCGTTGGTATGGCGCACACACAGTATCAGCGGTGCCTCGACAACACTGTCGGTGAGCTCGGGGGTGAACACCACTGTATCGGTGTATGGCCATTCGGCATCGTCGAAAGTACGGAAGTCGCTGTAATCGTTATGGCGCAGACGGCATGCGGCAAGTACTACCGTCAAAAGAATGACAAATATTACTGCCCTGCGGTTCATGACTGCGGCTCGGATTTAGTTGTCTTGTTATCGGCGGGTTTCGGTTCTTGTCCGTCGGGCTTTCGGCTCTGGTCGTTGCGTTCGGGGCGGTTGTTTGGGCGCTGCTGTCGGTTCTTGTTCTGAGGGCGCTGTTGCTGAGGTTGCCGAGCACTGTTTTCGTCCTTAGGCTGTTGAGTCTGATTGCGGTTTTTCGACTCACCTTTTGCTTTGGGCTGGCGCTGTCCTTCTGCCGGCTGTTGCAGTGTCTGTGTCGGCTTCTTTTTCTTCTTTCGTTTCTTTTTGTCGAAGCGTGTGAGGTCGTCCTCGCCGAGGATATCGCCGAATGCAGCTTTTTCCTTGGGTTTTATGTCGGAGTCGCGCTGCAGAATCAGCGGCTTTTCGCCGGCCTTGTTCAGAGCGATTACCTCGAAAGCGCGTTCGGCATCGATTGTCACCAGGTTCACCGCCATCTGCTTGTCGGTGCTGTAGGTGATTTCGCGCTTGAATATATCGGTTTTGAAGTGGAAGTAGGTGGCATCGGCAGTTTCAAGACGTATGTCCTTGTTGGGTAGATGCTTCACACTTTCCACGTATGTGTCGACTTCGAAATTGAGGCAGCATTTGAGCTTGGCGCACTGTCCGGCCAGCTTCTGCGGATTCAGCGACAAGTCCTGGTATCGTGCGGCGCTGGTGGCCACCGACACGAAGTTCGACATCCAGCTGGCGCAGCACAGCGGTCGGCCGCAGGGACCAATGCCGCCTATACGGCCCGCTTCCTGACGGGCACCAATCTGCTTCATCTCGATTCGTATGCGGAATGTTTCGGCCAGCACTTTGATAAGCTGGCGGAAATCTACACGTTCGTCAGCTATATAATAGAATATGGCCTTGGCACCGTCGCCCTGAAACTCCACATCGCCGATTTTCATGTTCAGTTTAAGGTCCTCGGCTATGCGGCGGGCCTTAATCATGGTTTCGTGTTCGCGCGCTTTGGCTTCCTCGAATTTTTCCAGGTCGGCCGGACGGGCTTTTCGGAACACACGTTTGATGTCGGACAGAGCTTTCTGGCTCAGGCGTCGCATACGCAGGTCGACAAGAACTCCGGTGAGGCTTACCATGCCCACGTCCTGGCCGGGCTGGGCGTCGACCACAACCATGTCGCCGATTTCCAGTGGTATGTTGGTGGGGTTCTTGTAGTAGCCTTTACGGGTGTTCTTGAACTGCACCTCTACAAATTCGCTGTCGGCGCAGCCGCCGGGTATATCAGCAAGCCAGTTGGTGCAGTGCAGTTTGCCGCGCGGTTCGCCGCCTTGGCGGCAGCAGCCGCCACATGCTTTTTTGCCCGATTGCTCTTTGTTTTTTTCGGATTCAGACATGTAGCACTGTTATTTTGCGAAACTTACGGCGCGGGTTTCTCGTATTACGGTTATCTTTACTTGTCCGGGATAGGTCATTTCGTCCTGGATGCGCTTGGCGATTTCGGCCGAGAGTTTTTCGGTTTCGTTGTCATCGATTTTTTCGGCGCCTACAATCACGCGGAGCTCGCGACCGGCCTGTATGGCATATGTCTTGGTGACACCGGGATACGACAGAGCCAGCTGCTCAAGGTCGTTGAGTCGCTTGATATAAGCCTCGACGATTTCGCGGCGTGCGCCAGGGCGTGCGCCTGAGATGGCGTCGCACACCTGAACGATGGGCGCAAGCAGCGAAGTCTGCTCGATTTCATCGTGGTGAGCGCCGATGGCGTTACATATTTCGGCTTTCTCCTTGTATTTTTCAGCCAGTTTCATGCCTAAGAGAGCGTGCGGCAGTTCGGGCTCCTCGTCGGGTACCTTGCCGATATCGTGCAGCAGACCTGCGCGACGGGCTTTCTTGGGGTTGAGCCCTAATTCAGATGCCATTATGGCACAGAGATTTGCGGTTTCGCGCGAGTGCTGCAGCAGATTCTGGCCGTAGCTCGAGCGATATTTCATCTTGCCCACCATGCGGATGAGATCGGGATGCAGTCCGTGGATGCCCAGGTCGATGCAGGTTCGTTTGCCGGTTTCGATGATTTCTTCCTCAATCTGGCGGCGTACTTTGGCCACCACTTCCTCAATGCGTGCCGGGTGTATGCGTCCGTCGGCTACCAGTTGGTGCAGAGCCAGGCGGGCTATCTCGCGGCGTACGGGATCGAAGCCCGACAGCACAATAGCCTCGGGGGTGTCGTCGACAATGATTTCGATGCCTGTGGCGGCTTCGAGAGCGCGAATGTTGCGACCTTCGCGGCCTATGATGCGGCCTTTGATTTCGTCGCTGTCAATATGGAACACTGTCACTGAGTTTTCAATGGCGGTTTCGGTAGCCACACGCTGTATCGACTGTACTACAATGCGTTTGGCTTCCTTGTTGGCAGTCATTTTGGCGTCGGCCATAATGTCGTTTATGTACGACGCGGCGGCAGTCTTAGCTTCGTCCTTGAGCGATTCAATCAGCTTTTCCTTGGCGTCTTCCGACGACAGTCCGCTGATGTGTTCGAGCTGCTCCTGTGCCTGGTGGTGCATGCGCTCAATCTCGGCTTTGGTGTTGTCGAGTGCTATGGCGCGGTTGTCGAGTTGCTGGCGCATGGAGTCGAGTTCGTTGCGTGTGCGCTGGTTTTCGCCTTGCTGCTGGTTGAGCTGGAGTTCGCGCTGCTTGATTTTGTTTTCGCTGGCCTGAATTTTTGCGAGTCGCTGGTTTGCCTGTTTTTCGGCGTCGGCAGTAATTTTGAGAGCTATCTCCTTGCCTTCGAGTTGTTTTTTGCGCTTAATGTCCTCGGCCTGAGTTTCGGCTTCACTGATTATGAGTTTGGCTTTGCTGCGGGCCATGTTGCGCTGTATTATCACTGCCACCGCAGCGCTGGCTGCTGCTGCGATAGCTACTATGATTATGGTTATAACGGGGCTCATAATATGATGTGTAGTTTGTTTATGATATGGATGTTAAGTAGTTAATAATAATGTCGTAATAAAAAAAACACCTGCATCGGCAGACTCCGGAGTTGGAGCTGCGAGGCAAGTGCGGTGTATTGTAAGCTGCATGCTGTCGACGTCGGTATTATTCGCCGTAGTCCAGAAGCCTGTCGAGTTCTCGCTCAAAATCGCCGATCATTTTCTGCTGCTCCTCGAACTGGTCGGTTTTGCGGTAATACAGTTCGGCGAAAGCAAGCGCCACACGGGCAAGGATATCGGCGGTGGAACGACGAGGGTCGGATTTCGACCATTCTTTCCACAGTTTGTTCACATGATATTCGGCCTTGCGGTACAGTCGTTCCTCTGAACGTCTGATAGGGAACTGCACAGGCTCAGTATCAGCTATATGTATCGTAACTTTGAAAATTTCTTCGCTACGGTCGGGTTCGTTATCTTGAGTTTGACTATTCATCAGGGCATCAGTCGTTGAGATCGAGGATGCAGCGGTCAATTTCCCGCACAAGTCTGGTTATAATGGCTTTGGCCTTACGTACTTCGGCAGGGTCGTCGGCGATAGACTTCACAAGCCTCAGGTATTCGTTGGCGAGTTTGAGTTTCTCGATTTCGGTCTGCATCTGTCCGATGGAGGCAGAGAGCCGGCTTATTTCGGCGTTTGCCTTGTCAAGCTGCTTTCGCAGTGACAGATAGCGCCCGGTGATTATCTGCGCCTTTACGCTTACTCTGTCAAGTTGCTGTTTAAGGTCAACGGCCATTATTCCCAATTTTTTACAAATGTAGCGCTTTTTTTTGAATTGACCGCATTTTAAGCCGATTTTTTTTGGTAATGGCTCTGAATTTAGCCCAAATGCTTATTGATGCTGGCTTCCAGTATAGGCGCACAGGGATATAAGAGGGTGTTTAATAATAAATATTAATTCCCGGCCGAAAATCGCGTGGCGAATTTTGCTCTGAATTGAAGGAGCATAGCGAGCTTCTTCTATGTTGCTGTACAAATGATTTGCAGATTTTAACACTTATTTAACACGGTTCTCCACAACTTCTATTAATTTTG
>CAJTRC010000002.1 GCA_910578365.1 uncultured Muribaculaceae bacterium | reverse complement strand
TGTCCTGGAGGAGGTCGTAAGCGTCGTCGCGGTTCGAAGTAAGCATGTAGGCAAAGTTAAGCATGTTGGCCTGGAGGCTCATCAAATTGGATTGAAATTTAGCAGTTCCCATGATTGTGAAAATTAGTGATTCAACAATAAATTCATATCGTTTTGCTTAACGATTACAATGCAAATTTACAGCACTTTCGACAAATGCAAGTATTTTAAAGTTAATGTGTGTTAAAACGGTAATTAATTTTATTTTGCAGCCGTATATAGCTATGCAATAGCTATTTAAAAATGACTACTGCTGTTACACAAATGTTACAAACACCGTATTGTATTGTTACAAAGCCGCAATTTGCCCTGTCTGCTTCACTCTTTAGCGTCGCCTCCCTGCGGGAACAAAGAACACAATTATAATTCTCCGTGCGCAGCTTCACCGTCCATCTTATGCCTGCGGTCCGGGCACCTCCCGTTCATTTCAAGATTATTAAACTCTAAGGTTTGGTAGTTTGTTGAAATTATCGTAACTTCGCCTATTCAAACCACTTGACGATGAAAAAAATTATATATTCGCTGCTGTTATGCCTGCTGTTGTCGCCGGCAGCGCTGGCTAAAAACGATACCAAGAATGATATATCGCGCAACCTGCGTATATTTAACTCGGTGTACAAGGAGTTGATTTCCAATTATGTGGATACTATCGACGCTCAGAAGTCGCTGGCTACGGCCATTAACTCGATGCTGGGCGAGATTGACCCTTACACCGAATATTATCCGGCTGATATGCAGGACGAACTGCTGTCGCTCTCCACAGGCAACTATGCCGGAGTAGGCAGCTATCTGCAGAAGCGCAAGCAGGGTATAGTGTTCTCGCAGCCCCGCTGGGATTCGCCGGCGCGCAATTCAGGCATACGCCACGGAGATATAATTCTGGCCGTCGATGACCTTACAGTGACCGACGAAACGGCAATTGACGAGGTGAGCAAGCGCCTTCGCGGCCAGGCCGGTACAAAGGTGAATGTGAAGGTACACCGACCTTATGTCACCGACTCGATTCTGAATTTTGAGATTACCAGGCGCCAGATTGATGTTGACCCGCTGCCGTATTACGGCATACTGCGCGACGGCATTGGATATATAGGCCTCACTACGTTCAACGCCAACAGCGCCGATGCAGTAAAGGATGCCATAGCAGACATGCGCTCCAAGGGCGACCTGAAGGCTCTGATACTGGATTTGCGCGGCAACGGCGGTGGTCTGCTCGAGAGCGCCGTGAGCATCGTGGGCAATTTTGTGCCCAAGGGTACCGAGGTGGTTACCACCCGCTACAAGGAGCCGGGCAATTACAAGACATACAAGACAACCCGCAAGCCTATTGACACAGAACTGCCCATTGCAGTGCTTACCGACGGCAGCACAGCCTCAGCCTCTGAAATCGTGGCCGGTGCCCTGCAGGACCTTGACAGGGCTGTGATAGTAGGAAACCGCAGCTATGGCAAGGGACTGGTGCAGAACACCAGACCGCTGCCGTACGACGGTCTGCTCAAGGTGACGGTAGCCCGCTACTATATTCCTTCGGGACGTTTGATTCAGGCCATCGACTATAGCCACCGCGACAGTCTGGGCAATGTGACCCGCATACCCGATTCGCTCACCAACGTGTACTATACTGCCGCCGGACGCCCTGTGCGCGACGGTGGCGGCATTACCCCCGACGTGACGGTGAAGCAGAAAGAAACCAACCGTCTGCTGTTTAACATAGTGCGCGACTTCTGGGCATATGACTTCGCCACCAAGTATGCGGCCGAGCATAGCGACGAGTCGTTCTCCCCGGATTCCTTTGAGGTCAACGACAGCATATTTAACCTGTTCAAGGCCTTCATAGACCCCGAAAAATTCCAGTATGACCATTACTGTGAAACCGGTATCAAGTATCTGCGCGAAGCTGCCGAAACCGAGGGCTACATGACCGACGAAGTGCGCGAGCGCTTTGATGAACTCGAACAGCTGCTGAAACACGATCTCAACCACGACCTTGACCATAACCGCAAGGATATAATAGACCTTCTGGATTATGAACTATGCGATCGCTTCTTCTCCGAGTCCGAAATAGTGCGTCGTACGCTGCGCCACGACGACGACGTGGACGAGGCTGTGGCTATACTGATATCGCCCGAACGATATAAAATGTTGCTCACACCGGCTAAAGTAAGCGATAATAAATGAAGCCTCTCGATGCTAAAGAACTACAGAAGCGCTTTCTGACCCCTGCGCGGCAGAAAGCGCTTGCTGCGATTGTCGGCGACAGACGCAGCTGTGTGTGCGGTGTCGCAGGCTCGTCGGCCGCATTGCTTCTGAGCGTGATGCCGCACGGAAAAGCGCCGCTGCTGGTTATAGCCGACAGTCAGGACGATGCCGGATACCTTTTCCACGACCTCTGCCGCCTCTTCGGCGAGGATACGGTGGCTATGCTGCCCAGCGGCTACAAACGCGACATCAAGTACGGGCAGGCCGACCCGCCATCACAGATACTGCGCACCGAAACACTGCGGCGCATCAGTGGCGAGAAGTCGCTGCAGGCCGTAGTCACATATCCTGAGGCTCTGGCCGAACGTGTGGCCGACCGCGATACTCTCAGCAACCACACAATGCGCATTGTGCAGGGTAAGGATTACGATATAACGGAGCTGCAGAAGTGGCTCCGGAGCGAAGGTTTCGCCGAGGTCGACTATGTGTACGAGCCGGGTCAGTGGGCCTCGCGAGGCTCCATACTCGATATATACGGCTTTGCCGACGAGATGCCGGTGCGCATCGACTTCTTCGGCGATGAAGCTGACAGCATACGTTCGTTCGATGTCGAAACACAGCTGTCGAAGCAGAAACTCGACAGCTATGACATTGTGGCCAACGTGGCCTCAGGCAACAACGGCACTCCGTTGCTGGGCTATATCGATGCCGATACTCTGATAGCCATGCGCGACAGCCGCTACACCCTCGAGCGAATACGTGCCGTATGCTCCGAGGAATTCTCGCAAAGCGCCTCGCTTACAGGCGAGGGCGATGCCTCGGCCATGCAGCAGCTTATCGACCCCGACGAGTTCGCCTCGCTTCTCGACACATTCCGCCTCCTCGAATTCAAAGCCGGAGGCCGCGGCGGAGGCAAAGATGCCTCCACTCCGGTCGATGCTAAGCTCGACCTGGACTGCTCGCCTCAGGGAGTGTATCACAAGAACTTCGACATGATTGCCGAGTCGTTCACCCGATTCATGGACGACGGATATACATTGTACATACTTTCCGACAACCGCGCCCAGTTCGACCGTCTGCGCTCCATATTCAACGACCGTGGCGACAGCATCAGCTTCACGCCCGTCGAAACCACCCTGCACGAGGGCTTCGTAGACCATCAGACCAAGACCTGCGTGTTTACCGACCACCAGATATTCGACCGCTTTCACAAATACACCCTCCGTAGCGATCGTGCCCGCTCGGGAAAAGTGGCCTTGTCGCTCAAGGAATTAGGTCAGATTGAGCCGGGCGACTATATAGTGCATATCGACCATGGCGTGGGCAAGTTCGCCGGTCTGTTGCGCACCGAAGTCGGAGGCCGCATGCAGGAGATGATAAAGCTTGTGTACCAGAACAACGACATAGTGTTTGTGAGCATCCACGCCCTGCACAAACTGTCGAAATACCGCGGCAAAGAAGGCGTGCCGCCCAAGATAAACCGTATCGGCTCAGGCGCATGGCAGAGGGTAAAGGAGCGTACCAAGAGCAAACTCAAGGATATCGCCCGCGACCTTATCCGCCTGTATGCCGCCCGAAAGGAGGAAAAAGGATTCGCATTCTCGCCCGACAGCTATCTGCAGCACGAGCTCGAGGCCTCGTTTATATACGAGGACACCCCCGACCAGCTTACCGCCACTCAGGCCGTGAAAGCCGATATGGAAAGCGAACGCCCCATGGACCGCCTGATTTGCGGCGATGTGGGCTTTGGCAAGACTGAAATCGCTGTACGCGCGGCTTTTAAGGCCGCCACCGACGGCAAACAGGTAGCCGTGCTCGTTCCTACTACGGTGCTGGCATATCAGCACTACCGCACATTCAGAGAGCGTCTAAAAGAGTTCCCGGTGCGGGTCGACTATCTGTCGCGCGCCCGTTCGCCCAAGCAGACCAAAGAAATACTCGCCGATCTGGCCGAGGGCAAAATAGATATCATCATAGGCACCCACAAACTCATAGGCAAGAGCGTGAAGTTCAAAGACCTGGGCCTGTTGGTAATCGACGAGGAACAGAAGTTCGGTGTGGCGGTGAAAGAAAAGCTCAAGCAGCTGAAAATCAACATCGACACTCTCACCATGAGTGCCACCCCCATACCGCGTACCCTGCAGTTCTCGCTTATGGGCGCCCGCGACCTGTCGTCGATCAACACTCCGCCGGCAAACCGTTATCCGATTATCACCTCGGTCGACACCCTCAACGACGATATAGTGGCGGAGGCTCTCAACTTTGAGATTTCGCGCGGCGGACAGGTATTTTTCATCAACAACCGCATCGAAGGCCTTTACGACCTCGAGGCCATGATACACCGCCTGATTCCTGATGCCAAGGTTGCCGTGGCGCATGGCCAGATGCCCCCAGAGCGCCTTGAGAAAACCATTGTGGACTTCGCTGCTCACGACTACGACGTGCTGCTCAGTACCACTATAGTCGAAAGCGGTGTCGATATGCCGAACGTCAACACCATAATAGTGAATAATGCCCAGAACTTCGGTCTGAGCGAACTGCACCAGTTGCGAGGCCGCGTGGGGCGCAGCAACCGCAAGGCATTCTGCTACCTGATGGTGCCTGCCCACGTGCCGCTCACGCCTATAGCGCGACGCCGTCTGCAGGCCATAGAAAGCTTCTCGGACCTCGGCAGCGGCATACACATAGCCATGCAGGACCTGGACATACGCGGCGCCGGAAACCTTCTGGGCGCCGAGCAAAGCGGTTTCATAGCCGACCTGGGCTACGAAACTTATCAGAAGATACTGCGCGAAGCCGTAATGGAACTGCGTACCGAGGAGTTCGCCGGTACATTCACCGCCGATGACGGCGTTACTGCCCGCGGCGAGGAAGAATTTGTGGCCGACACCGTGATAGAAACCGACCTGGAACTGCTATTCCCTGCCGACTATGTGCCGCAGGAGAGCGAACGAATAGCCCTGTACCAGCGCCTCGACAACATAGAGCGCGAAACCGACCTGCTGGAATTCCGCCGTCAGCTCGAAGACCGTTTCGGACGCATTCCGCGCCAGGCCTCCGAACTGCTGCGTGTGCCCACACTGCGCAGGCTTGGCCGCCGTCTGGGCGTGGAGAAGGTGACTATGCACCGCGGTTCGCTGTACCTTTACTTTGTCGACGACAGCAACGCGGCCTTCTACCAGTCGGCCATGTTCGGGCGGCTGCTCAACTACATGCAGCTGAACATGCGTCGGGCCCGTCTGCGACAGAAAAACGACCGTCGCAGCATGGCTGTCAGCGATGTTCCCGATGTCGAAACCGCCGTGGTTCTGCTGCAGGAAATCATCGACCTGCCGACACTGTGAAACCGGCAATGACAATTTTGACAGGCATTATGCACTATATCAGGAAGCCTGATGGCTCACTATGCAGTCAGCCGGCGTAACAGCAGCCATACAGCAGCCAGAGCTGCGATAGCAATTAGAATAGTCAGCCAACCGTAGCAGTACAGCCTATTAGGAATTCCATCAAGTGTACGCTTCTTTTTTTCCGGCACAAGGTATATGGTGTCAGGATCGTCTTTTTTCATGTTCCTAATTCCAGCTGGTTTTTGACGAGGTTGTAGTATATGCCGCGAGCGGCAGTCAGTTCGTTGTGGTTGCCCGATTCTACTATACGACCTTGGTCGACAACCAGAATCCGGTCTGCATTTTTCACAGTCGATAGCCTGTGTGCAATCACCACAACTGTACGCCCTTTGAAAAATTCGTTAAGGTTGCCTATTATCAGGTTTTCGTTACTGGCATCAAGCGCGTTAGTGGCTTCGTCAAGAAATATGAACCGGGGATTGCGGTAAATTGCGCGCGCTATAAGAATCCGCTGTTTTTGCCCCTGGCTCAGTCCGATGCCGTCTTTGCCTATCTCGGTATTATATTTCAAAGGCAGATTCATCACATAATCATGGATGTTGGCCAATTGTGATGCGTATTGAAGCCGTTCGAGGTCTATATCGTCATCATCTGCAGCTATGTTGCGTGCGATTGTATCTGAAAAAATTACGCCGTCCTGCATAACTACACCGCAGTTCATTCTCCAACGCCTCAGATTGTATTCTCCCAGACTGCGGCCGGACACTCTGATGCACCCCTCTTCTGCAGGATAATATCCCAGCATAAGCTTGAGTATTGTTGTCTTGCCGCTTCCTGAGGCCCCTACTATTGCCGTGACCTTGCCGGGTGGCACGGTAAGGCTTATGTTGTGCAGGGTTTTATAGGGAGAATGTTTTTCGTACCTGAAACTGACGTTGTCGAACTCGATTGCCGGACAGTCTATTTCAGTAACCGCATCTTCCCGGCCTTTGTCTTCGTCGTCGCAGTGATGTATCTCGCCGATACGTTCCAGTGATATCTTCACGTCCTGCATCGAATATACGAACCCGATAAGCTGGTTTATAGGCGAATTTAGTTGGCCTATGATATATTGTACCGCCAGCATGGCGCCGAGAGTAAACTGTCCGTCAATAACAGCCGAAGCAGCCAGCACGGTAATCAGTATGTTTTTCAGTTCGTTGATAAACAGGGCGCCGGCTTCCTGAGTCTGCTGCATGCGCAGCGACTTCATCTGTACTTCGAATAGTTCTATCTGTATGTCTTCCCACTTGCCGCGTCGGCGCTCCTCGCAGTTCTGCAGTTTTATTTCCTGCATGGAGTTCACGTACTGAAATGCCATATCCTGGCTACGAGCCTGCACCGAAAAAGTTTCGTAATCTATTATACGGCGCCTGCGCAGGAATAGAGTTACCCACACGCCGTATAGCAGGCTCATAAAAATGAACACAGCAAAAATAGTACTATTGTATATTAACAATGCTATGCCGAATACCAATATACTTATCAGGGTGAATATCACGCCCAGAAATTGGGTTGTGAGGAAGTTGCGTATCCGGTCCTGGTCGGCCAGGCGCTGCAGTATATCTCCGCTTTTTCGTATTTCGAAGAAAGACATCGGCAGCCGCATAAGCTTGATGAAAAAGCTGTTCAGCAGCGACAGGTTTATGCGCATCGAAAGATGCAGCAGCAGCCAGCCGCGTACAAACTCAGTGGCCGTACGCCCCACAATTATTGTGAGTTCGCCCAGCAGTATCAGCCATATAAGTCTTAACGACGAATTTTTGATGCCTGCATCGACTATGGCCTGTGTCAGGAACGGCATCAACAGCTGCATCAGGCAAGCTACCGACAGCCCGAAAAGAATCTGAATAAAGTACCGGCGGTGTTTTTTTATAAAGTCGTATATTACCGACAAGTCGGCGCCTCTATGCCGGTCGGATTCCGGAGCTGATGAATAATACGCTTCGGATGGATTGAAAAACATGGCAATCCCTTTTTCCTCTTCACCGTTTCGTGAGCTTATCCAATGTTCTCTGAGTTCATCGGCGCTGATGCGCATTTTACCTTTGCCGGGGTCGGCGATGTGGAAGCGCCGCCCCCGGTCTGATATTTTATACAACACAACATAGTGCCGCTGGTCCCAATGCAGAATGCAGGGCATTGGCATCTCAGCCAGTTTTTCGACAGTCAGTTTTACTGTGGCGTTTTCCAGCCCCAGTTCGGTGGCGGATTTTGATATGGCCAGCATCGAAACGCCTTGTTTCGATGCTCCGCACAACCGGTCGGCATGCCTCAGCGATACGGGCATGCCGAAAGATGTGCCGACCATGGCCAGACAGGCCGCGCCGCACTGCATCACTTCCTGCTGGCGTATGAGTCTGAATCTCATCGGTCTGAATAGTCGAGAATGCCAGAAGCTCCGCCCTGAAGCGGACCAACATGATTGTCTTGTTTTATTTTCTTACCATAGGAGAATGAATACGATACATTCAGCACAAAGAGTCGATGGTACGCCGATGAATAGCTCTGATTACGTGAGGAAAACTCCGCAGTATCAATAAGCGAATATCCCGACTTATAACTACTTACCGAAGGGTTAAAAGCTGTGGCCGAAATGTTCCAGTTACCATTGCCCCAGCCGGCTTCCAGACTGTAATACGCCGGAGTTTTGCTTATGGAAGAATTGCTGATATTTGTACGGTGGTAGTTATACGATGCCGAGGCATAGAACTGACCGAAAATATACATGGCCTGGCCAAAGAAATTCAGATGGGTGGCGCTGTAGTTCTGCAAGGAATGGCGTGCGACACTATTTCCGCGTATACCGCCGTTAAGCCGCAGATTGGAGTTCAGGCATTTTACCGAAAGGTTGATTCCATAGTTGTGAGTATTCATGAAGCCGTGATTCAACCAGCTACGCACCATTAGAGGATGACCTTGGTAAATTTCAGGGGTATATCTGTCAACAATCATATTGCCCATGCGGGTGAACGTCCAGTAGGACGACAGACTGAAAATTTGGTTAGGCATAAATTTGTATTGTATGCCGATATTGAAGAATGTGCCATTTTTTAGCGATGGATTGCCACGCACGCCGTCCAATTTGTCTGTAAGTACGAAATTGTCGGTCTTAGCGCTCATCGGCACTGTATATGGAGAAAAGTTTGAGAACATGTTTATGCTGCTTTGACCGCTAAAATTATATCCTAATTTAAAATAATACCACGGCGAAATCGATTTATAGTTTACATCGGAAACAGTCTGTGAAAAGAATTTCGCGCCGGTGTTTATGGCACCCCAGAAATTGCCAAATGAAAGATTGGCCGACAAATCGGCTAAACCGCCGTAGGTCCTTCCTTGCGACTTGGAGGATTCGGTTCCTGTATAGGTTACAGAATTACCACTTCCTTCGGTAGATATTCTGACACCTATACTCTGATTGCCAAATCTCTTTTTTAACTCTGCCAGAAGTTTATATTGCCATGTCTTGTCGCGCGAATCGCTCCGGAATGTATTGCCTTCAGTAAAAGAGTAAGCACTTCTGTATTTTGAATACGAAGCAGAGGGAGTGACAGAAAGTGAGAATTCGGAGGGTAAGTCAAAAAAATAGTTTCCGTTCCATACTGCACTCAGGTTGCTGGTGTGCGAATATCTTCGGCTTTCTTCTTCGGGGTATAAAGCCGGATTATAACTCACAATACCGTGCGAGAGTATACGAGGAGTGTTTGCGCCTGAAAGACTCAAAGTATTTGCAATATTGATTTTATTGCTCCGGTATATTGCCCTGAAGGATCCGTAGCCGCTTCGTTTGCTTGCTGATGCTCCGTCGCTGACCGAATGCTTTTCCACAGACAGGTCGGGGAAGTTATATACGCTCAGGTTGTCGCGTCCGATATAAGAATCGCTCTCATACCCGAATCCACCGCCAAAATCATATAGCATCTTCCCGGAGGTAAACCGTGAATACGCGCGATAATTACCATAATTCTGTATGAAATGCTGTTGGCCGCTCAACGACGTATATCCGCCGTAATCATATTTCACAAGTACGTAATTTACAGCATACCTTGCCCCGTGGAATCGTGGGTCGGACGGCGCCTCGAGATATTCAATAGTCTGTATGTCCGTGGTGCGCAGCATTTCTACCTCTGCATGTGTGGCCGGCTGCATGTCGATAAAAAACTCCACGCTATTACCTGAGGCGGTAGTGACACTCTTGGTCATGGGGTCGACATATAAATCGGCGAGTGCCATCGTACGGATAAGTTCGATACCTCCGTGAGAAATTTTTTTCTCCTTTTTCGTAGGTATGAAAGTTGTTTGGTTCTCTTCGATGTACCGGGTGCGACCTTCAACTTTAAGTTCTCCGAGTTCCGTGGCTTCGCCGGTCTTCGGCAACAGCCTCTCGGGTACATAAATATTAAAAACTTCTTCACGCGGCAAGGATACAGGTTCACCATAGTGTACATCTCCTATCTTGTATATTACAGCAAATATCCCTTCAGCCGGCACTTCATTAATTATAAAAGTGCTGTCGGGCTGTAGTTCTGAAGTACCATAAACGCTCCTGCCGTCTTCTGAGCCAAGAATCGGCTTAAACTCGGTAAGGAGCTTATCGGTCCCTTTTAATATCATTCGTACTTTCAGCTCGTAAGCCGAAACACAAAGTGTGATATTAAGCATGCCAAAAAACAATATAAATCTAAGTACTATGCCCTTTAAGTCTTTCATTCACTGTTTTGTTTTTTATGTTTACAATTAGTAAATCCAGTCATCGTACTGAGATGCCATATCCTGGCTACGAGCCTGCGCCGCACTGCATCACTTCCTGCTGGCGTATGAGTCTGAATCTCATCAGTCGGTTGTGTTAAGCAACCCTGATTCGGCGCCCTGTACCGGGCCGAGTTTTTCGCCCTGCTGCACTTTCTTGCCGTAAGAGAACGAATATCTTACCGAAAGACCGAACTGGCGGTGATACGAAGAGCTGTAGGTTTCCGACCACGAGCTGTAGGGGCCGATGTCGGTGAGCATGGAAGTGCTGCGATAGTTGCCTACCGATGGGTTAAATGCAAAAGCTTCGATGTTCCAGTTGCCATTGCCCCAGCCCGCCAATATGGAGTAGTAGTCAGGCGCTTTTGTCCTGCTGCCAATGCCTATCATTGTGCTGCGTGAATTATAGCTGGCTCTGAAATAGAACTGGTTCAGGATATAGGTGGCTTGCCCGAAATAGTTCAGATAAGTACCTTTGTAATATGCCAGAGTGCGATTCAGTTGAGTGCTGCCTCTTACGCCTACATTGAGGCGGAGATTGGAGTTGAGACATTTGAACATCATATTCACGCCATAGTTGTTTGCGGCACAGAAACCGTTGTTGACAAATCTCTGTACCATTACGGGTCTGCCCTGGAATTCTCCGGGTTTATATTCGCTTGCTATTATATTCGACAAACGTGTGAAAGTCCAAAATGTCGAGATAGCGTATTGCGAAGTCGGATTGTAGTTGTATGATAAGCCGGCTGTGAAAAATTTGCCCTGATCCAGATAAGGATTACCCTGCACGGCTTCGATATTGTTTTTCAGCAACAACTGATCCGATTTATTTTCTGTCGGCAGTCCGGTAGCGTATAGTTTGAGGATAATTGTATACTGCTCCGGCGGTTGAAGTTATAGCCGGCATTTATATAGTATTCAGGCGCAACATCGTTATACGCCACTCCGTCGACAGTCTGATGAGAATATCTTATTCCTGCATTTGCATATAGCCATAGACGCCCGAAATTCAGGTTGGCATACAGGTCGGAAAGGCCTCCTGAATATGCGCTGTGCGACTTTGTCGCGGTCGTGCCTGAATATGTCATTGAATTGCCGTTCTGTCCTATTATCAAGCGGATGCCAACTTGCTGCCTGCCAAGCTGTTTGCCCGCTTGGGCAAGAACTTGGTATATCCAGGCTTTGTCGTGCGAATTGTTTATAATCTCTGTGTTTTCGATGTAGCGGGAAGCATTTTTGTACTTGGAGTAAGATGCCGAAGGCGCAACCGAAAGCGAAAACTGATTAGGCAGATTGAAAAAATAATTGCCGTTCCACGACAGGCTTAAATCGCTGTTATGGGTGTATTGCATATTCTCTTCAACAGGATATACCTGCGGATTATAACTTACCAGACCGTGAAGTCTGTTGCCGGGCGTGTTCTGGCCCGAGAGGCCCACGGTATTCACAATACTCAGCTTTTCGCTCTGGTATGTAGCCCGCATCGAGCCGTAGCCTTTGCGATTGCTCTTGTAGCCGCCGTCGTTGGTGGTGCGCTTTTCGAGTGTGAAATCCGGAAACTCATACCTGTTCACTTCTTCACGCCCGTAATGCGAGTCGGTCAAATATGAAAAGCCTCCGCTCAGGTCATAAAGCATCTTACCTGTGGTATTGCGGGTATATACGTTGTAAGAGCCCTGGTTTTGTATAAAACGCTGCTGACCGTCCACAACCGTATAACCGCCGTATTTATATTTCACCAGCACATAATTCAACGCATAGCGGGCGCCCTGAAAGCGTGGGTCGGCAGGCGACACCAGAAACTCCACTGTTTCGATATCCATGGCACGTAGCATGCCTATCTCCTGCTGCGACGACGGGCGCATGTCGATAAACAGGCTTATTGCTTCGCCCGAGGCCGTAGTAACCGAACCCGACATCGGGTCGACATTAAGTTGAGCCATAGCCATGTTGCTGAGCAGGTCGATACCGCCGCGCGATATTTTCTTTTCCTTTTTGGTGGGTATGAAAGTAGTTTTATTCATCTCCGTATACTGGTTGCTGCCCTCCACATTCAGCTCGCCTAACATTTCGGCCTTGCGGTGGGTGTCTACCAGCTTCTGAGGCACATATACAAAGAACAGTTCCTGCGGTATCGGCAGCGGCACCGAGTCGCACCATAAGCTTTGGTCAATATGATATCCGATCAGCAGTTTCCGCTCCGGCAGATTCTTGAACATGAAGGTGCTGTCGGCCCGGAACTCACCTGTAGAAATATAATCCATCGTTTCGGTTAGAGCCGACGGTACAATGTCTGTCAGCACCTCACCGCTTTCCTCCACCACCATCTTCACCCTCAGGTTGTGGGTTGGAGCTGCGTTTATTGTATTAGTAGCAACAGATACAATAAATAAACCAAGTACTATGTTTTTTAAATGTGCCATAAGGTAATTTTTTAAGGTTGTTTGCAAATGTAATACATATAAGTCGTTCATGCAAGCAAATTGTCGCTTTTTTTGGCTTATTATGCAAACTCCGGCTTGATTCCTGCCAAGAGCGCGCGCCTCAGTTTATAATAATCTTTGTATGGAGAGCATATTGCAAATTTTGCATTTTCCTTGTAATTCCTAAGCCGATAGTAGCCGCAGCCTCCACCACCTGAGCCGACGGAGCTTTGGGTCTGCCCGTTTTTGGGGGTTCTTTGGGTTTTAGCGGCGTAGTAGTTCCGCCTCCTATGGTACCTGTGGTAGTTCCGGTAGTTTCTGTCATAATGCCTGCCGTTGCAAGTATAAGGCAACTTGATACAAATAACAGTCTTTTCAATTTCATAATACAACTTTGCTTTTTGGCAAAATTATTGATTCTCCAAATTATTTACAAAGATTTCTGCAAAAATCAGATTATTCAAATGTGTTGTAATATGCTGAAAATCAACAGTCATTTTTTTGAATAATTATTCAAAACCTAAAACGCAGTATTTTAGGTGTATCTTAGGTGGGTTGAATAATAGAAATTGTGTTAAAAAAGTGTAAAAGTTGTTTTATCCCAAAGCAGAGAGGAATACATCCTTATGGGGAGAGGACGATTTTCTGATTTCTTCCACAATTCTTTTTCTTTTGGTGTAGATTGTCTGCTCCGGTTTTTGCAATATCAAGGCTATAAGGCGTGGTTTGGTTCTTGTTATCAGTAGTATTAATAAGCCGTAATTATCCTGGTAAATTTTTGGAAAGTCACTTTTGAATTTTACAAGAATATTATTGTAGGCTTCGTTGATATTTTTTTCTTGCTGAGTAAGCGATGCGGCGGAATTCAGGGCTTGTAGAGTCTTGATAATTTCATTATAAGTGGCGGTTTTTTCCTCAGAGTTAAGGCTTTCGACGTATTTAAGACATATTGTGGAAAGTGTACCGCTTTGTGATGAAAATATATCGCGGAGTCTTAAATGATTCAGACAGTTGTCAGTAACCGATATTTCCATCTTGTCATTTTTGTCATTCTTGCTCTCGGATTCAGCCAGACTATGGCTGAGTTTTGCAATCTGTTGTTCAGCATTTTGTCGGTAATCAGCCAAAAGCAGTTGCTGTGCAGCGAGTTGGGAAGATATATCGTTTACTATAGCATCTCTCCTGTTCTTTACTCTGATTATAGTAGTTTTGTAGGCAATTATTAAAAGAATGGTTAGTCCAGCCGATAAGCCTAAGGCATAGAGTAATTTTTGGTTTTTATTTTCAAGTTTATTGGTTCGAGCTGTCTGAATGTCGAGTTGTGTGCTTATAATCGATTGTTTCAAAGCCTCCCGTATTGCAATATCCTGATAATATAGTGCGCTATCGACAGCATTTTTCGCATTGAGCCATTCTGCTCTAAGACAATAATAGTCATAACATGTACGAAAATAATAAGATAAAGTAGACGGATTTTTAGAAAGTTGAGATAATTTGGCCAAATTGTCTTTAACTCCCGTTGTATCACTATATATCTGAATATAAATATAGTTTCTGAGCTGATGCCAGTCAGGATTAGGGCATATTGTCTTGAAAACTCTAATTAAAGAATCTGCCTGTAAAAATTTATGTTCTCCTACCAGATTAGAGATTTTTAAATCCAGCAGATATATCCTAAGAGTCTCCGACAGACGTAGTTCATTACTGAATAGAATTTGAATACTGTCGAGCAATTCATTAGACTTTTGGAAATCTGCTGAATTATAATATATATTAGCGATATCGCCATACAGAAAAGCCTCATTCATACGCATTGACCTGGTACGGTAAAGTGCACTCGCTTTTTTCGCACAGTCAATCGATTCCTGCAGATACCCGGTGGAATTATATATCAAGGCTTTCTGTTCATATATTTTGGCGAGCCAATAGTTGTCGTTTATTTTAGAAGCAATGTCTTCGGCATGGAGAAGGCTTTTTATTCGTTCGCCATTATTGTTTGTGAGTGAATAAATTTCGGCTTTATAGAACGCGGCACGCATGCGGTCGAAGTCGGGGCCGTGGTCGCTGTAGTAGTCGAGCAGTGGCAGAGCGGCAGTATCTGAAATTGAGTTCCGGTAAGTTTTTACGCGGGCCTGGATTGTGAGCAGTGCGTGGCGTGCGCGCAGTTTTGCGCCCGTAATCTTGGTTGAATCAATGCTTTGCAGTATGGTTAAGGCCGAATCGGGGTATTGCTCTATGAGCGAATCGGCGGTGTCCATACGCTGCCACGTGTCGCCGTTGCCGCACGATGCCAACAGCGAAAGCAGCAATATCAATATGCCAACAGTAGATTTCACACGGCAAAGATAAGTATTTTTTTAGACTATAGTACTATAGAGCTATAGTTTTTAGCCGGCGTTTGTATCCCGTGTCGTCCCGGCAAGGAGGGGGCCATTTGGTTCTGAAGGCATGTGCTGTTGAGGCAAGGATGGGGTGCCCGCCGTCGTTCCGACGGCGGGGTACAAACGCCCGGTAGGGTACAATAGGTTATATCATGTCGGCGAGGCGGCGGAGTCCTTCGGAGGCGCCGCAGCGCAGTACGGTTACGCCTGCCGGAACTTCGGCGGGATTGGGGTCGATGTAGTACACGGGCACCCCGCGTCGTACGTAGTGCAGCAGTGAGGCTGCCGGATATACGGCCAATGAGGTGCCGATGATTACGAAGATGTCGGCTTGGGCGGCAAGCTCGGTGGCGGGCTCGAAGTTGGGCACGGCCTCGCCGAAGAATACTATGTGCGGGCGCACACGGTGACCGTCGAACAGGCTTTCGACAGAGGTTACATACGACTCGGGTGTGAGCCGGAAGGTGAGGCTCTCGTCGTCCATGGCGCGGGCTTTCATCAGTTCGCCGTGCAGGTGGAGTACTTTCGATGAGCCGGCGCGCTCGTGCAGATCGTCGACGTTCTGGGTTATGACGTATACGTCGAAGCGTTTTTCGAGTTCGGCTATTATGCGGTGGCCTTCGTTGGGCACGCAGCCGATGAGTTGTTTGCGGCGTTCATTGTAAAAATGGTGTACCAGCTCGGGGTCAGCGGCGAAACCTTCGGCCGAGGCCACCTGCATTACGGGGTACTGTTCCCACAGTCCGCCTGCGTCGCGGAAGGTGCTGATGCCGCTTTCGGCGCTCATGCCTGCGCCGGTGGAGATTACGAGTTTTTTCATATTCTGAGGAGTTGAGTGTATTTTGGGGCGTACGTGCCGTCGGCTCGGAGTGGAGGCATTCATGCCTCCACTCCGGGGAGGGGGTTATTCGTCGTCGGAGAAGAATACAACGTTGTTGCCCGGTTTGGCCGTAGGCTGCTGTCCGCGGGCGCTTTCCTCGTGGTGCGGCGTCGGATTGGGTACTGCCTGCCCGGGAGCTTTCACGCTGCGTGCGGCCATCTTCTTGTCGCGGTTGTAGGCGGGGGTGCGCTCGAGGGTTTCGATTATATCGTCGTTGTCAATCTGGTCGGGGCTCAGGATTATGTAGCGCTGTTGCTCCTTGAGCCGCTGGAGGTCGTCGATTTTTTCGGTGCCGTAGTAGTCGGCAATCTTTTCTTTATCTATGGGTTTGCGGCTGACATCGGCGTCGGCAGGGCGTGCGGCAGGCCGGACGTCGAGTTTGGCTTCGGAGGCATCGTTGTCGCTGTCAGCGTCGAATCCGGCGGCGAGAATTGTGAATTTCACGCGGTTGCCCAGAGTTTCGTCGTAGGTGATACCCCATATGACGTCCACTTCGACCTGAGAGTCGATTTTGGTGATGAATGCCGACAGTTCGCGAGCTTCTTCGGCCTTGAATGCCTGCTCGGCCTCGCGCGAGTAGCAGAGGTTGAACAGCAGTCGCTGCGACGAGAAAACGTTTGCGTTTTTCAGCAACGGCGAGTGCAGGGCGTCGTTGATTGCGTTTGTCACACGGTTTTCGCCCTCGCCGTAGCCCACCGAAATCAGGGCGGTGCCTCCGTTGCGCAGAGTGGTGTCGACGTCGTTGAAGTCGAGGTTTATGTAGCCGTCGTTGGTAATGATTTCGGCAATAGAGCGTGCGGCGGTTGAGAGGGTGTCGTCGGCCTTGGCAAAGGCTTCCTCAAAACGCAGGCTGGGGTATATTTCCGACAGGCGTTCGTTGTTGATAATCAGCAGGGTGTCGACATATTTGCGCATCTCTTCGGCGCCAGCCAGTGCCTTGTTGATTTTCTTCATGCCCTCGAACAGGAAGGGTATGGTTACAATGCCCACAGTAAGCAGACCGCGCTCGCGTGCTATGCGTGCCACCACCGGAGCGGCTCCGGTGCCTGTGCCGCCGCCCATCGAGGCGGTGATGAACACCATGTCGGTTTCGTCGGTAAAGAGGCGGTCGATGTCGGCGGCGCTTTCTTCGGCGGCCTGGAAGGCTTTCTCGGGAATGTTTCCGGCACCGCGGCCTTTGGTTACAGTGGGGCCAATGAGAACTTTGGTTGGCACAGGCGAGCGGCGCAGAGCCTGCTGGTCGGTGTTTATTACGACGAACGACACGCACTGGATATTCTGCTTGAACATGTGGTTGACGGCATTGCTGCCGCCACCGCCCACGCCAATCACCATTATACGGTCGGGATCGTAGTCGGGCTGGTTGTATTTGTCGATATACTGGAGGTCGTCGGGCGACATATTTTCACTTGACATAGTTGCTTGTATTTTCGTCAGGGGAGTGGTGTGGATTAATTGTTACGGTCGTCGAGGTCGGCCTCGGTGCCGCGTTCAAGGTAGCTTGTAACCTTGTTTTTGAATTTGCCGATAAGGCTTTTGGTTTCGGCATAATCAATTTCGGCCATGTCGTCGGAGTCGTCTTCATCGGCCATAGGGTCGATGGTTTCCTGGTCTTCGCGGCGTTGGCGTTGGCGTTCGCGTCGTTCCTCCTCGTCGCGCCGGGCATCTTCCAGGAGCTGTTCGCGTCGTTCGTCGGCCTTGCGCCGGTTTAGCATGCGGCTGAACCAGCCCTGCTTTTTAGGAGGCCGAGCTTCGAATTCGTCGTCGGGATCATCGTCGAGCAGGTCGCTGTCCGATTCATTTACGGGCCTGCGGTAGTTGTCGGCTGCTGCCTCATCGTCGGGACGGTGTCCGGACTCCGGTTCGGTTTTTTCCACCAAAGTCCGGTCGAGGAACAGGCAAGAGTTGCCGGGCATGGCTGCCGCGGCCTTGAGCAGGGCTATAATGTCGACGTCGACATCGGGGTCTAAACCTTGGCAGAGGTGTATCTGCGGGTCGGCCACACCGTGGCGCACTCGCATTTTCGACTGGGTGGAGAGGGCCGAGAGGAAGTTGCGCATCCGGGCTCCTCCGCCTACCGCGACGATACCTGCGGGGAGGTCGCCGACCTTGTATCCGGCGGCTTCGGCCTGGTGTATCACATTGGCTATGATTTCGCCGGTGCGGGCGTGGACAAACTGGTTGATGTCGACTTGGTCGGCCGACAGGGGAGCGCCGCCTGGGCGTTCGTTAATGGCGTTGCCGTGTTCGATTTTGAGCTGTTCGGCGCGGTCTTCGGTAAGTTTCAGTCCGCCCATAAGGTCGCGGGTCACATTGCGCGAACCCAGCGGCAGAGTCACGGCGAACTGCAGAGCACCCTCTTTGTATATGCTCAGTGTGGTGGTTTCGGCACCGAAGTCCACCAGAGCGCAACCCAGCTGGCGCTCGTTTGAGTCGAGAACCATGTCGGCTATAGCCAGAGGGCGTATCAGATAGTTGCGGCGGCGCAGCAGCGGAGAGTCGAGTTTTATGCGTTCGAGGTTGGCGCGGTTTTCCTGGGCGCAAATTATGGCAGTGAAGTCGATGCTTGCACGGGTGCCGAAAGTTCCGGCCATGTTTGTTACCTCCTTGTTGTCGACGTAATATCGCCTTGGGAGCAGGTCGAGAATGCTTTTGGTAGTGGTAAGGCCGAATTCAGCCTCCTTTTTCAGGCGCTTTATGGCGTCGGCGGTGATTTCGGTTTCGTTGGCGAAGTCGATGCTTGCCTTAGTCGGCACGGTAGTGAGCGACCGGCCGCCCAGACTGATGTAGATTTCGCTGATTTTACGTGGCATCACGGCCTGGTTGTTCTCGAGTTTGCGTACAATGCCGTTGACCAGGTCGGATACTTCCTGGACATTGCTCACTCGCCCGTGGCGCACGCTGTTTGCAGCATGCTGCACCTCCGAGGCTATCACTTGTATGGCGCCGCTGTCGGAATCCACCTGCGCCACTGCGCCGTGAATCTTGCTGCTGCCTATTTCAATTGCTACTATATATCTGGGTTCCATGCGCTTGGATTAAATCGATTAGCTCTTTTATGTATGCTTTTGCGTATAAGGAAGGCTTATGGCCGGTTGATGAGTTCTTGTGGGTAAACGGGCGGCGTGGTCAGCATCGAGTCGGTAACTTCGTTGTAGTCTTCGTTGGTGGCGAGATACAGCTCCGACGCCTGAGGCTTGTCGTAGCGTGTAGCCACTATCTGGCCTCGCCATTTCACCGACAGGCTTTCGTAATAGTCCCAGCCCTTTACAGGCATCACATTGTTGTAGAAGCTTTTGATGCGGGCGAACTTGTCGGCAATCAGCGATGTATCGCCGAAGTTCACCACATGGCCGCGTATTACCGGCACAAGTATAATGTCGTGATTGCGGTCGGAGTTCACTGCCGATACCAGATTATTGATGTCGGGGTGCGATTTTATGTAGTCGAGCACCGGCAGCAGTCCGGCCGGATTGTGTATCGAGTCGAAGTGTCCGCTCACCACCGGCACGTCGATGTGGTATTCGATATTAGCGTCGATACGTTTGCCGCTTCGGTTGATGTAGTATGAGCGGTTGTGTTCGAACACCCTCGCCACGGGCATCATGGGCACTATGTCGAGGCGCAGTGTGCCGTTGCATAGTACCGCGGCGTTTACTTTTTCGATTTGCGGCAGATTGCCCAGCACACGCTCTATTTCGAGGAGGCGTATGTGGTGCGAGCTGATGCTGTCGAGGCCGCCGAAGTGCCGTCGGCATTCGCGGCGGATGTCGTCGGCGTTTACAAAGCCTGTGCCCAGCGAGTCGGCTATGGCGAATTGTACCTCTGAGTACGGGCGTGAGGCAGCGTTGCCCTTGGCCAGGGGCAGCATCACTGCCAGATACACCATCATCAGCAGTGCCAGCACGCATCGTATTACGGAGGTTTTCGTCAGCATTTCAAACTTTCCACTAACTTTGGCAGGTAGAGGCTTAGGTCGCCGGCTCCGGCTGCCAATAGAATTTCAAAGTTACGATTTTTTAATGTATTTACAAAGTCTTCTTTGGAAATCAGCAATTTTTCACTGTTTTTTATTTTGTTGAAGATTATTTCCGAGCTGACGCCTGGTATTGGTTCTTCGCGGGCGGGATAGAGGTCGGTAAGGATCACTTCGTCGGCTTGCGAGAGGGCTTGGGCAAATTCGTCGGCAAAATCGCGGGTGCGGCTGTAGAGGTGGGGCTGGAAGGCTACGGTGAGCTTGCGCTGCGGATACAGGGCGCGCACCGACTGTATGCTGCGGGCCAGTTCGGCGGGGTGGTGTGCATAGTCGTCGATTATCACGTGGCCGTTGGGGGCTTGCTCTTTGAGGTGGAACTGGAAGCGTCGCTCGGCACCCTGGTACGATGCTATGGCGGCTGCGGCGCTCTCCGGTTCGAGTTCGCCGGCCAGATGACAGGCTGCCAGTGCCGCCACGGCGTTCTCGATGTTGATGTCGACAGGTACGCCGAGTTCGATGTTGTCGATGCGTCCGCCGGGATATACAAAGTCGAAGTGTATGGAGCCGTCGCCGCTGCGCACGTTCTCGGCGTGGTAGTCGCCTTCGTTGCGCGAGTATGTGCGGACTTCAACTGAAGCAGCAGCCTCGGGTACGAGTTTCAGCCCTGTGTGCAGCAGCAGTTTGCCGTCGGGGCGAATCAGCGTGGTAAAGTGGGCGAAGCTCTCCAGATAGGCCTCCTCTGTGCCATAGATGTCGAGGTGGTCGGGGTCGGTGGCCGTGATTACGGCAATGTATGGCGTGAGTTGATGAAAAGAGCGGTCGTACTCGTCGGCCTCCACCACTGAATAGGGCGATGTAGCCGACAGCAGCAGGTTGCTGCCATAGTTGCGCAGAATACCTCCTAAGAAGGCGTTGCAGCCTGCATGGCCGCAGTGGAGTATGTGGGCGCACATGCTCGATGTTGTGGTCTTGCCGTGGGTGCCGGCAAAGCAGATGGCTTTGGAGCCGCGAGTAATCATGCCAAGGGCGGCTGCCCGCTTGATGATGTTGAAACCGCCGCTGTGGAAGAATGTCAGGGGCGTGTTTGAAGCCGGTACTGCCGGGGTGTATATCACCAGTGTGTCGGCCGGATTGCGGAAGGCCTCGGGCACAGCGTCCATGGAGTCGTCGTATGATATTTGTACGCCCTCTTCGGCGAGTTTGGCGGTTAGAGCCGAGGGAATGCGGTCGTAGCCGGCCACATTAAGGCCGCGCGAGAGGTAATAACGTTCGAGGGCGGCCATGCCTATGCCGCCTGCTCCTACAAAGTATATGTTGTTGTATTGCATTGCGTTTGGTTGGTTTGCTTGCTTGTATTGCGTAGTCAATGGCGCTTCAGGCCTCCGCGACGGCTTTTAGAATTTCGTCCACAATCTTGTCGGCGCTGTCGCGCAGGGCCATCGCCGATATTGCATCGCTCATGGCCTTGAGGCGCTGCGGCTGCTTTACCAGAGCTATAGCCTCGGCGGTAAGGCGAGCCGGAGCATCGGCATCAAGAACCATTTCTGCGGCCTGATGGTTCACCAAAGCCTGGGCATTTTTGCGCTGATGGTCCTCGGCCACGTTGGGTGAGGGTACCAGCAGTACGGCTTTGCCAAGAAGCTGAAGCTCGCTGATGGTGCCTGCCCCGGCCCGTGCCACCACCAGATCGGCGGCGCGATAAGCCAGGCCCATGTCGTCGATAAAAGGAGTGGCTTTTATGCTGCCGGGCATGCCATTGAGGGCAGCCGGAATTTCGTTCTCGTATGCTTTGCCGGTCTGCCACAGCAGCTGTATGCCGTTGTCGACAAACTGCTGCAGTCCGGCGGCCATGCTGCGGTTGATGGTGCGTGCGCCCAGACTGCCTCCGACTACCAGCACCAGCGGCCCGGTGGGGTCGAAGCCCAGCTTGCTTTTGGCCTCGGCCTGAGTGAGGTCTACGTCGAGCAGGGCCGCGCGTACCGGATTGCCGGTAAGCACTACTTTACCTTCGGGAAAGAAGCGGCCGGCATCTTCGTAGGCGGTGCATATCACGCGGGCGTTCTTGCCAAGCATCTTGTTGGTTACGCCCGGGTATGAGTTCTGTTCCTGCAGTACGGTGGGTATGCCTTTCTTCTGGGCGGCTTTCAGAGTGGGCCCCGAGGCATATCCGCCCACACCCACAGCCACCTGCGGCTTGAACGATTTGATAACCGATTTGGCCTGGCGAATGCTCTTCCACAGGCGCAGCAGTACCTTGAAGTTGCGCAGCAGGTTCTTGCGGTCGAAGCCGCTTACCGGCAGACCCACAATAGGATATCCGGCTTTGGGCACCCGCTCCATTTCCATGCGTCCTTTGGCTCCGACAAACAAAATGTCGATGTCAGGGAAACGCTTGCGCAGGGCATTGGCAATCGACACCGCCGGGAATATGTGTCCGCCGGTACCGCCGCCGCTTATTATCACTTTTTTAAGTTCGTTCATTTGCAAAATCAGAGTTGCGATGGATTATCACTGTGAAGATTTTCGGGCAGAACTTTCATTTCGGCCCGTATGGCCTCTTTGTCGCCCTTTACGGCAGCGTGCCGGCTTACCGACAGCATTATGCCCAAGGCTATCGAGGTGACTATAATTGAGGTGCCGCCCTTGCTGATCAGAGGCAGGGGCTGGCCGGAAACCGGAAATACGCCCGACACAATGGCCATGTGGAACAGGGCCTGATAGACTATGTACAGCGCGCAGCCAATTACCAGCAGACAGGGGAAGGTCTGTTTGAAGCGCACGGCAATGCTGCCGGCGCGGGCCAGCAGAAGCAGGTAAAGCAGCAGCACCACCACCCCGGTGACCATGCCGCACTCCTCGATGACTATGGCATAGATATAGTCGGAGAAAGCCAGGGGCAGGCGCGCGTTTTCTCGGGAGTTGCCGGGGCCTACGCCAAACAGGCCGCCATGAGCCTGGGCCATATACGAGAACTGTTCCTGCTTGTTGAGGTTGTTTATGGGGTCTTCGTATTTGGCAAGCCTGAAGTGTCGTTCCAGACGGCCTATCCAGGTATCGGAGCGGTTGCCGGACGAAGCTTTCACTTCTTCCTTGTTGAGTTCGGCTATGCGCACGGCCTGCTCTGTGACTTTATCGTTTCGTCCGGCCAGTTTATATAGCACGGCACCGCCGCCTGCCAGAGTGAAGCAGAGGAAAACGATACCGATTTTTTTCATGCTCACGCCGCCTACCACCATCATGCTCAGGCTTATGGCCACAATCAGCAGGGTGTTTGTAAGGCCGTGCGAGAACAGCAGAGCGCAGCATACCCCAACCAGGGCCAGGCAGTATGCCACACCGCGAGTGCTTACGTCGTTGCACTTCTTAAGCTGGTTACGGGCCAGAATCCAGGCCATGCCCAAGGCCGCCGCCAGCTTTATGAACTCGGCCGGAAGCACCACAAAGGAGCCTATGCCCAGGCCTCGCCGGGCACCGTTGATATTCACACCCACCAGCAGCACCAGCACCATGGCACCGATACTGGCCACAACAAAGGCCGGTGTGCAAAAGTAAATCCAGCGGTAGTGCAGCCGCTGCAGACCCAGCATTATCAGCAGGCCTATGCCCAGAAACTGGGCATGGCGGATAATGGGGCCGTAGATGTTGTCGGCTGTGATTTCCTGGCTCGATGCGCTGAACAGCTCCACGAGCGAAACCAGCAGCAGCAACAGGTAAATGCCCCAGATGTAGCGGTCGGTGCGTTTTTTGTTCGGCTCCGCCAAAGCCTCATAGTCAGCCTTGGCCGACGCCGCCGGTGCTTCGGCCGCATCGGACATGGCGCGATTAAGAATAGTGTCGGTTTCTGGCATCTGACATTCAGTCTTTGTTATTTGACATTAGGCCGAGAACTTCGGCTTTGAATTTTCGTCCGCGGTCTTCGTAGCTGCTGAACAGGTCGAAGCTGGCGCAGCAGGGCGACAGCAGCACGGTGTCGCCTTTGACGGCGAGGCGGCTGCATGCCTCTACGGCTTCCTGCAGCGAGTGAGTGTCGACCAGCTGCGGGCCTTTGTCGCCGAAGTATTCCATAATCTTGGTGTTGTCTACACCCATGGCCACAATGGCCTTGACCTTCTGCTGTACCAGCGGCAGAATCTCGCTGTAGTCGTTGCCTTTGTCCTTGCCGCCGAGTATCAGCACGGTAGGAGTGTTCATGCTTTCGAGGGCATACCAGCAGGAGTTCACGTTGGTGGCCTTGGAGTCGTTTATCCAGCGCACGCCGTCGATGGTCGCCACCGGTTCGAGGCGGTGTTCCACGCTGTTGAAGTCGCTTAGGGCCTTGCGCACATCGTCGTTCTTTATGTTCAGCAGGCATGCCGAAATGCCGGCGGCCATGGAGTTGTAGAGGTTGTGTAGCCCGTGGAGCGATAGGTCGGCCCGCGGCATCGACAGCGAAGTGCCCGGAGTGTTTATAATCATGCGGGCCTCGGCGTCGACGTATGCTGCGTCGCCTTCCTCGGGTTTTTCGCTGAAAGGGTACATGGCGGCCTCGGTGTTTACCTGCTTGAGCTGGGCGGCAATCACGGGGTCGTCGTTCCAGTATATGAAGGCGTCGCCGGGGGTAAGGTTCTGCAGAATACGGAACTTGGCGTTGACGTAGTTCTGCATCTTGTAGTCGTAGCGGTCGAGGTGGTCGGGCGTAATATTCAGAATCACTGCAATGTTGGCCTTGAAGTCGTACATGTTGTCGAGCTGGAACGAGCTAAGTTCAATCACGTACACATCGTGGTGTTCGCGCGCCACCTGCAGGGCCAGACTTTGGCCCACGTTTCCGGCCAGGCCCACATTGAGGCCTGCGTCGCGGAGTATGTGGTATGTGAGCAGAGTGGTGGTGGTTTTACCGTTGGAGCCGGTAATACACACCATCTTGGCATCGGTGTAACGTCCGGCGAATTCAATTTCGGAAATCACCGGGATGCCTTTGCCCAGTATCGCCTTCATTACCGGCGCCGAATCGGGGATTCCGGGCGACTTCACCACCTCATCGGCTGCGAGGATGCGGTCCATGCTGTGTCCGCCCTCTTCCCAGGCAATGCCTTCGGAGTCGAGCATATCCTTGTATTTGGGCGCTATCTTGCCAAAGTCGCTCAGCCATACGTCCATGCCTTTGTCATTGGCCAAAATGGCGGCTCCGGTGCCGCTTTCGCCGCCTCCCAGCACCACTATGCGGCGGCGGGCTTGATTATCAGAGTGATTCATCGTTATCGAATCTTAAGAGTTACAAATGTAATGGCGGCCAGAATAATGCCGATAATCCAGAAGCGGAGTGTGATTTTCGACTCTGGTATAGGCGCTATAGGTCGTTGAATCATAGCCTGGAACGAGCCGTCGCCGGGTTTCTGAAAATGATGGTGCAGAGGCGCCATCTTGAATATGCGTTTGCCGCCGGTGGCCTTGAAATAGGCTACCTGAAGCAGTACCGACAGGTCTTCGATATAGAACAGCGCGCATAGTATGGGCAGCAACAGTTCCTTATGGATGAGTATGGCGAACACGGCTATGATGCCGCCCAGGGTCAGCGAGCCGGTATCGCCCATAAACACCTGCGCCGGGTAGGCGTTGTACCACAGAAAACCCACCAGTGCACCTATGAACGCAGCCATATACACCACCAGTTCCTCGCTGCCCGGCACATACATTATATTAAGGTACGACGAGTATATGATGTTCGAGCCCAGATATGCCATCAGCAGCAGGGCCACGCCGATTATGGCCGACAGACCGGCGCAGATGCCGTCGAGGCCGTCGTTGAGGTTGGCGCCATTGCTGGTAGCGGTAACAAAGAACATTACGAAAATGAAGAACACCACCCATGCGGCCGGTTCGGCATACTTACCCATCCAGCCGGTGAGCGACTGGTAGTTGAAGTTGTTGTTTTTTATAAAGGGCAGGGTAGTCTGGGGGTCTTTGGTGTCGTTGCCGCTGTACACGACATCTTCGACCTTATGTGTGCTGGAGTTGACAATCTCCTGGTTTTCCACTATGGTCATGTCGGGCGAGGCGTACATGGTGCAGGCCACAATCAGGGCTATGCCCAGCTGGCCCACAATTTTGTACTTGCCCTTGAGGCCGTCCTTGTTGCGGTACTTGAACTTGCGGTAGTCGTCGAGAAAGCCAATGGTTCCGAGCCAGAGCGTGCTTACCAGCATCAGAATCATGTAAATGTTGTTGAGCTTGCCCAGCAGCAGGCAGGGCACTATTATGGCCAGGATAATGATAATGCCGCCCATGGTGGGTGTGCCTTTTTTCTTCTCCTGTCCTTCGAGGTCGAGATTTCGCACAATTTCGCCAATCTGCATTTTCTGCAGGCGGTGTATTATGCTGCGGCCCACGAATATGGCCATGAGCATGGCCAGCACAAATGCCGCACCGCTGCGGAATGTAATGTATTCCATCAGTCGCCACCCGGGCAGCTGATATTCCCTTAGATATTCAAACAGTGAATAAAGCATTTATATTCAATGTTAAATGTTGAATGTTAAATGTTAGAGCTTGTTTAAAAACTAATGTTATCGCCGGGGCGGTCAATCTTTGAGTGATTTTGAGATTGAGATGAGGGAGTGTGGCCGTAGCCACTCGACCGAAGAGCAATCGCAAAAGCGCCAAAGAGTGGCCGACGCCCGGTAATTTTTTGAATATTTTAAACTCATAGAATATAATTTTTAAGTTAGCTTTGGTTTTGCATCTTTTGAGCGTATTTCATCCTTTGTCGAGGTCACGTACTGCAAGTACGCTCCCTCGTCCGCAGGCTGAAATCCATCTCAAAATATGCAACCCCGACGTTAACATTAGTTATTAAACAAGCTCTTAAATGCGGCCTGCAGTTCTTCCAGGTCGCTGAAGTGGTGTTTCTTGTCGCCTATTATCTGGTAGTCCTCGTGGCCTTTGCCTGCCACCAATATCACATCGCCGGGCTGAGCCAGGGCCACTGCGGTGCGTATTGCCTCGCGGCGGTTGCATATGCTCAAGGTGCGGGCAGCCTGGTCGGCATCGAGTCCGGCGCGCATGTCGGCCAGTATAGCCTCGGGGTTTTCATTGCGTGGATTGTCGGAGGTCAGTATCAGGCGGTCGCTGCGTCGTGCGGCAGCTTCGGCCATCAGGGGGCGTTTGCCGTGGTCGCGGTTGCCTCCGGCTCCGCACACGGTAATAATGTGTCGTTTGCAGCCGCATACCTCGCGGAGAGTGTCGAGTACGTTTATCAGCGCGTCGGGGGTGTGGGCGTAGTCAACCACGCCGGTGATGGTGCGGTCGGGGTTGGTCACTGTCTGGAAGCGGCCTGCCACCGGGCGCAGACGGCTCATGTTCAGTAAGGTGCTATCCTTATCGTGGCCCAGCAGGCGCCATGCTCCGTACACGGCCAGCAGGTTGCCGGCATTGAAACGGCCAGTAAACATGGTTTCCACTTCGGTGCCGTCGATTTCCAGCAGCATGCCGTCGAGGCGGTCCTCCAGCGGGCGGGCGGTGAAGTCGGCATCGCGCTGTATCGAGTAGCCGGCTTTGCTGGCGCAGGTGTTCTGGAGCATCACTGTGCCGTGGCTGTCGTCGAGGTTCACCAGTGCGAAAGCGTCGTCGCCAAGGCCGTCGAAGAAGCTCTTTTTAGCCTTGAGGTATGCGTCGAAGGTTTTGTGATAGTCGAGATGGTCGCGGGTGAGATTGGTGAATATGCCGCCTTTGAAGTGCAGACCGGCAATTCGGCGTTGCTGTGCGGCATGGCTGCTTACTTCCATTGCAGCGAAGGTGCAGCCGGCCTCCACCATATTGTGCAGCAGACGGTGTATGGTCAGAGGGTCGGGAGTGGTCTGCACGGCCTCGTACACGGTGGTATCGACTATGTTGCTTACGGTTGACAGCAGTCCGGCTTTGCAGCCGCTCATGCGAGCCATTTCATAAAGCAGAGTCGCAATGGTGGTTTTGCCGTTGGTGCCGGTCACGCCCACCAGGGTGAGCTTCCGGCTGGGGTTGCCGTACCATTGCGAGGCCAGGCAGCCCAGAGCGTGGGCCGAGTCGGCCACGCGGATAAAGCAGACATTCCGGGGCATTTCGCCGGGGAATTCCTCGCAGACTATGGCAGAGGCGCCTGCGGCCACTGCCGCGGGTATGAAGCGGTGTCCGTCGACGTTTACACCGCGGACGGCCACGAACATAGTGCCCGGCGCTGCCAGTCGTGAATCGGCGGTAAGCAGGCTTATATCGGTGTTCTGCGGTCCGGCAATTTCTACCGGGGTGATTGCTTTGAGCAGAGCGTGCAGATTTTGTGATGCTTCGGTCATTTTGCTGGTTATGAATATGTTTTTATCGGCCAGGAGCTTTCTGGCTGAGAGTAAGCGTTACTTTGGAGCCTTTCGGGGCGGGAGAGCCGGCTGCCGGAGTCTGTGATACTACTGACCCCTGGCCGTTGAAAGCCACGTTGTAGCCGGCCTTCTCCAGTTTTACCAGGGCCTGGCGCAGCCCCAGGTGCTCTACGTCGGGCACGGTGCCGCGCACAGTTTTGCCGGGGGTGCGGCTGATTTTGGCTGCGGGGGCATAGTTCTGTATCACGGAGGCGCCTGTAGTGGCGTCGTCGAAAGCATACAGGTTGGCCGGCGAAGGTTCGGCCGGCGCGTTGTCGTGGAAGTCCGACGGATTTCCGAACATGCCGCGAGAGTACATCTTCATGGCAATGTTCTTGAACACACGTCCGCTGGTGCTCCATGGGCCGTAGCCGGGCTTTGGATGCGACACCAGTACCATGAGGGTGTATTTGGGCTTCTCGTAGGGGAAGAAGCCGCAGAACGACAATCGGTAGGCTCCTTGTATGTACCCCGGGGCCACCGGAATCTCGGGATGGCGCGGGTCGCGTTCGCGGGCAATCTTCGCAGTGCCGGTCTTGCCGGCGAAGTTAAATGGGTCGTCCTTGCCTTTGAGGCGCCAGGCTGTTCCGCCCGGCTTCAGGTTCACTACGCCGTAGAGCATCTCACGTATTATTCGGGCATTGGCCGGCGAGCAGATGCTGTCGCGCACGTAGCTCACTTTCAGCAGCGAGTCGGTACCGTCGGCCATACGCAGAGCCTGCATCAGGCGTGGCTTCACAAATTTGCCGTCGTTGGCGATGGCGTTATATAAGGCGCAGGTGTACAGCGGGGGCACCATGCAGCCGTAGCCGAATGCCTGCTGGGCCAGAGTCACCAGGCCGCCGGCTTTGGGGTCAAGGGTGGGGAACCAGGCCGGGCGTTCGCCGGCTATGCCTGTGCCCCAGCGCTCCATAAGGCCCAGCTTGCGAACCCGCTCGCGGTAGCTGTTGAGGTCGCTGCGGAACTGCGGCACCATGAGTTTGGCAAAGCTGATGTTCGACGAGTAGGGTATTATCTCCATCAGGCTCAGGGTGCTTGTGGGCGAGAAGTGGGTGTCGCGGACACGGTAGTTTGAAATCATATATCCGCCGTGTTCGGTGGTAAAGCTCTGGTTGAGGTTGGCAAAGCCGTCCTCCAGGGCAATCACCATGCTCACGGCCTTGAGTACCGAGCCCGGCTCGTAGGCCTGTACGGCGCGGTTCATTGCCTCGATGTAGCGTCCGGTGCCGGGTATTGTGTCGCGTTCGAGGTTGGATATGGCCTTGATGTCGCCGGTGGCCACTTCCATCAGTATGGCGGTGCCCCATTCGGCATTGGTTTCGCGCAGGATTTCTTCGAGTTCATGCTCCATTATGTCCTGCATGGTAATGTCGATAGTGGTCAGTATGGTGTATCCGTCCTGCTGCGGCTCTACGGTCCAGGGCGCCACCCGGTTGGTGAACATCACCTTGGTGGCTTTGCCGGGTTTGCCGTACAGCAGCGAGTCGAGAGCCCTCTCCAGGCCCGAAATGCCGTGCTTTTCGCCGCCTTTCACCTCGCCTACGCGGCCTATGCTCAGTTTGGCCATTTCGCCGTATGGGTATCGGCGCACCAGCACCGGCTCGGCGGTGAGTCCGGTTTTGTTGGGGTTGCGGCTACGCTTGAAGAATGGGAAGTTGCGTATGCGCTCAACCTGGTCGAACGGAATCTGGCGCAGCAGCAGGTAGCTGCGCGAGCGTTTCGAGCGGGTCAGGGTCAGAGGATATTCGAGTTTGGTTTTCCACTGCTCGCGAGTACGCACCGGAAAGTAGCGGCTGAGCGAGTCGGCCAGCGAGTCTATGGCGTTGCTGTATGCCTCAATCATGAAGCGGTCGGCTCGGAAGTCCATGCGCACGTTGTAGTAGTTGAGGTTGGTGGCCAGGATGCTGCCGTCGCATGCGAGTATATCGCCTCGTTTCGGTTTTATGGCAATTGTGTCGTTGAGTGTGGCCTCGGCTTTGGCGTTCCATGCCCCGGCGTTTATGACAGTGGTGTTGAACAGCATGAACACAATTGTGCCTGCTACGAACACAATGGCCAGCGACAGCATGGCCAGTCGGCCCAGAATGTGGCTGCGGCGGCTCTGGGCTGATACTGCTTTTCTGTTGTTGTCGGGGCGTCGTCTGCTGGTAGTCATTCTGCCGGGGTATAAGAGAGTTTGAACGGAGGCTGTTGCTGTACTGCCAGGCCAAGGCCGAGCGAGTCGGCTTTGTGCTGGATTGCCGATTCGCGCACCGAGGTCATGTAGATGGAGCGTTCACGCTGCAGCTGAGTGCGCACCACCTGATTTTTGGTGCGCAGCTTGGTTATGGTTTCCATGCCGGTGACACAGTCGTACCGGTTGGCTATGTAAATCATCAGCAGTGCCAGAATCAGCACAGTCTGTACCATGTAGCGGCGGAAGAAGTGGCTCGACACAAGACTGCCGTGAGCAATTCGCTCGGTGGCCTTGCTGAGTTGTTGTCCGCCTTGTTGTGTGAATTTGCTGAGTCGTTTAGTCATCGTTTTTTTCTGTGATGGACTGAAAGGTTTAAATTTACAGTTTTTCGGCCACCCGCAGTTTTGCGCTTCGGCTGCGCGGGTTGCGCTCAATCTCTTCGGCGTCGGGCACGATTGGTTTACTATTTACGGCTCGCAACGGAGCATTCACGCGACCGAAGAAGTCTTTGTCCTGGCGCCCCTCGATGTTGCCGCATTTGATAAAGTTTTTTACCAGCCGGTCTTCGAGCGAGTGATAGGTTATTATAGCCAGGCGTCCGCCGGGGCGCAGGGAGTCGCGGGCCTGCTCCAGAAAGCTGCTCAGGGCCGATAGTTCGCCGTTGACTTCGATGCGCAGAGCCTGGAATATCTGGGCCAGTTCTTTCTTTTCCTGTCGGGGGTTCACCAAGGGGCGCACAGTGTCGAGCAGCTGCGATATGGTTTGCAACGGGGCTGCCTCGCGGGCCTTGACTATGGCTGCTGCCAGGCGGCGCGACTGTCGCAGTTCGCCGTAGAGGTACAGCAGGTCGGCCAGGCGCTCGGGGGTGTAGCTGTTGAGCACGGTGGCTGCGGTGAGGCGTGCGCTACGGTTCATGCGCATATCGAGAGGACCGTCGCTGCGGAACGAGAAACCGCGGTCGCCGTCGTCGAAGTGGTGGAACGATACGCCCAGGTCGGCCAGGATGCCGTCGACCGGCAGTGCCTTGTAGTAGCGCAGGAAGTTGCTTAGAAAGCGGAAATTGCCATGGATAAGCGTAAGGGCAGTCCGGGGTGTGGCGCGGTCGAGCGCGTCGCTGTCCTGGTCGAACGAATACAGCTGTCCGCTGCCCTGCAGGGCCTCGAGAATAGCACGTGAGTGGCCACCTCCGCCATAAGTGGCGTCGACATAGTGGCCGCCGGGCTTTATTGCCAATGCCTCGATGGTTTGCGGCAGCAGTGCCGGTATGTGATAAATTTCCTGATTCATAGCGTTTTGACCTTTGGGCTTCCTTGACGTAGTTTTTAGAGTGTAAAGTTAGTGAAAATCTGTCAATAATTTGCAACAACAAATCGTTTTTTATATAAATTTATGTGATTAGGCAAAAAAACACCCCGGAATTTGCATTTGCAAATCCGGGCATAATGGCGTATGTGCCCGTAAGGCGACATTATTCAATCGAGGCTTTCGACGGGGCCAGGGCGCGCCATGCCAGACCGCCGGGTTGACGTGACAGCCTGATGTGCCGCCTATGGCATAGCAAAGACACAGAAGCACCAGGCCAAAACACAGGCCGACACCAAGAACTCCGATTTTAGGGCCGGCCAAAACCGCGCTGCCGCAGGCGAGAATCACCAGAAACATTGTACCGATGCCCTCAGCTAATAATTTCTTCATAAATAAACGTTTAAAACATGTTTCTATATATAACGTAGATTTAGAGGGTGTTTAATAATAAATGTTAATTCCCGGCCGAAAATCGCGTGGCGAATTTTGCTCTGAATTGAAGGAGCATAGCGAGCTATGTGACTGAAATGAAGAGCTAAAGGCGCCCGTGATTTGCGAGTGGAATGGTAATTTCTGTATCAACATTATTTTTTGAATTAATGAATTTTTAAAGTTACCCCCGCCTTGGCGTCTCTTTTGCTGAATTGCTAAAATTCATCAGTCACGTAGCTCGCTACGCTCCTCCTTCATTTATAGCAATTTAGCTAAAAGATACGCCACCGGGAATTTAACATTTATTATTAAACGCCCTCTTAGCCGTTTTGTTTCGACAGGCAGAGCCGACAGCAGTTTTGTCCCTGTCAATGCACTTGCCGAATATTTAAATTTATTTAAAAACACAGTAATTACGGGTATTATGACTAACTTTGTCAATTATTCAAATTCCAAGATGAGAAAGTACAATATTATAAACAACTCGCTCGGTTGGTTCTGCTTCCTTGTGGCGGCTGTGACCTACCTGCTCACAATCGAGCCTACGGCGAGTTTCTGGGATTGTCCCGAATTCATCCTGCAAGGTGCCAAACTTGAAATCGGTCATCCGCCGGGCAACCCCATATTTATGCTTGCTGCCCGATTTTTCATCACTCTTTTCGGTAACAATATGGCCACTGCCGCCGTGGTGGTGAACTGTATGTCGGCCCTGCTCAGTGCCGCAACCATATTGCTGCTGTTTTGGACTATAACACATCTGATAAGGCGTCTTATAGTGCGCGACGACGCCACCGAAATATCATGGCCGCGCCTTGCCCTGATTATGGGCGGAGGCCTCTGCGGCGCTCTGGCATACACCTGGAGCGACACCTTCTGGTACTCGGCCGTCGAAGGCGAGGTATATGCTTTCTCCAGTTTCTGTACAGCCCTGGTATTCTGGCTGATACTCAAATGGGAAAACCGCGCCGACAGGCCCAACTCCGACCGCTATCTGCTGCTTATAGCATACGTGATAGGTATTTCTATAGCTGTACACTTGCTCAACCTGCTGTGTATTCCGGCCATCGGTCTGGTATTCTACTACCGTAAATATAAAAAAGTCAACGCCGTAGGTTCGCTGATTGCCCTTGGTGTCAGCTGTGTGGTAGTGGCCCTTATACTATACGGCCTCGTACCGGGCGTGATGAAGATGAGCCAGTTCGTAGAGCGTATGTTCGTGAACGGCTTCGGTGCATCGTACAACCTTGGTGTGCTTGTGTATGCCATAGCACTTGTGGCAGTGCTGGTATGGAGTATGGTGAGCTTCGACCGCCAGCGCAGCACCCGCGCCATGAAGTGGTCGTTCTTCCTCGGAGTGCTGCTTTCGGGCATATTTCTTATAGGCCACGGAGCGGTACTGCCCTGCCTGCTGACTGCCGCTTTGGGCGTGTGGCTGATGTTCTTCTGCCACAAAGTGCCGGTGCGTATTCTCAATCTCATAGTTACCTCCATACTGGTGATATTCATAGGCTATTCGTCGTATGCGCTGCTGCTTATCCGCTCCAACGCCAATACGCCCATGAACCAGAACGCTCCGGACAATGTGTTCACTCTGGCCTCATACCTCAACCGCGAACAGTACGGCGAGTCGCCCCTGTTCTATGGCCCGACGGTTATCGATGAACTCTATACCGAGCGCTATCAGGACGATAGCGGCGCCGTACACGAGCTGATGTACTTCGACGACAAGGGCTACATCCTCACCAAAGAAGAAATGGACGGCAACGGAGTGTATCCGCTGCTGTACGGCGACGACGGCTACCCCGTGAACGACTCCGAGCCCCGCTATGTGAAGAAAACCAAACTCTCGTCCGACGAATCCGACGAATACGTGGAGGTCCCCGGCGACCCTCACTATGTGTATTTCCCGGCATCGAAAGTCCTCTTTCCCCGCATGCACAACGCCGGCTCCAACCGCGGCTACCGCTCATGGTCCGAAATGCCGTCGAAGAAAGTACCGCAGGAAGTATTCAGGCAGTTCGCAGTCGACGAGCTGTCGATGGACGACGGCCACGGCGGCAAAATATATGCCGCGCCTCTGGATATGGTGCGCCCTGTGCTTGAACACGAAGGTATTACCGAAATGGTCGACCGCAGTGCCACCCCCGGCATATATCCATATTTCGACATGATTAAGTCCGATTACCAGTACAACCTGCGCTACTTCCTCAACTACCAGCTCAACCATATGTACTGGCGCTACTTTATGTGGAACTTCGCAGGCCGTCAGAACGATATTCCCGGCAACGGCGAACCTCAGTATGGTAACTGGATTTCAGGCATACCCTTCATCGACAACGCTCGTCTGGGCGACCAGAGCCTTCTGCCCGCGGAATATGGCAGCGGCAACAAGGGCCACAACGTATTCTACATGCTGCCCCTGGTGCTGGGTATAATTGGTCTGCTGTGGCAGTCGCTCTACCGCCACCGCGCCGATGCCGAGCGCGGCATACAGCAGTTCTGGGTGGTATTCTTCCTCTTCTTTATGACAGGCATAGCCATTGTGCTGTATCTCAACCAGACTCCCGGTCAGCCGCGTGAGCGCGATTATGCTTTCGCGGGGTCGTTCTATGCCTTTGCAATATGGATAGGCATGGCAGTACCCGCCCTGGGCGTGATACTCGGCGACTTTATGCGCAAACTCAAAAAGCAGAAGAGCGATACCGAAGAAAGCGGCGACAGCCTTCACTGGGCATGGGTGCTGCCGGCTGTGCTGATAGGCCTGCTGGTGCCACTGCAGATGGTGTCGCAGACCTGGGACGACCACGACCGTTCCGGACGATACACCGCCCGCGACTTCGGCATGAACTACCTGTCGTCGATCGACGACAACGCTGTCATATTCACCTACGGCGACAACGATACCTTCCCGCTGTGGTATGCTCAGGAAGTTGAAGGGTACCGCACTGATGTAAAGGTGGTAAACCTCTCGTACTATACATCCGAATGGTATGTCAACTCGCTGCGCATGCCGCACCATGGCAGCATGCCGATCGACATCATGGCACAGCCCCGCAACCTTGCCTACCGCTCGCTGATGATTCGCCCCGCTGAACAGAAAGAGGCCAAAACCGAGCGTGTCGATGCCGTAACTGCATTCACCGACTACTACAGCCAGGACCCCGAAACAGCGGTATGGCGCTACCCCAACTTCTATATCGCCAGCGACTCGGCCGGTGCCGTCAAGGCATTCGATATGGCTCCCGGCTCGGTGAACTATGAGCTGGGTTTCCGTCCGGTTGACCTGCAGCATAACTTCAACACCGGCGCAAGCCGCTACCAGAACGGCGCACTGATGATGGACCTCGTGGCCACCAATGCCGCCAAAGGCTGGCCGCGCCCCCTGTACTTTGCCGTGACAGTGCCCGAAGGCGAACGCAGTGGATTCAGCCGCTACGTTTACTCCACCGGTATGGCCGACCAGATTACTCCATTCGACCAGGCTGCGGTGTCGCCAACCGTCGAGAAGGCATACGCCAACATAGTGGAGAAATACCGCTGGGGCGGTCTTGACGCTCCCGACGCCGACCGTCTTTACCTCGACGAAACCGTGCGACGCATGGTAATCTCAACCCGCGAAACCCTGCTCCAGACCGCACTCGACCTGAGCCTCACCGGTTCGCTGCCTGCTTCGGCGCAAGCACGAGAATATGCACGCAAGCACGGCCTGACGGTGCCTGAAACACGCAACGATATGGCCCGCTATATGCTGCAGCTGCTTGAGGAGAAACTGCCCGTGAAAGCTCAGCTGCGAGCCGGTGCGCACGCCGTGCGTGAGATTCAGATTTATCTCGACCTCTATGCCGCCACCGGCAACAAGGCCGACCTGCAGGCTGCACGCAGCATTATCGACCAGGAGCTGCCTCGATACAAACGCATCAACCAATATGCCGAAAGCCTTGGCTCCGACAGATACCGCAAGGCCGGACGAGATCTCGAATACGACGTCCAGGTATACCATTCGCTCCAGCGCCAGGCCGACCAGATCAAGGAGTACGAAGAGGGCAAGAAACCCGAAATCACTCCCGATTACGCGCAGCAGCTCAAACAGATGGCTCTCGAAGAGGGCTCTGTAAAAGACTCCATACTGTAGGCGATGCTAATCGAACAGCCGCCACTGCCATATCGCCTCCTTTTTCCGGAGGCGATATGGCGGATAAAGCAGCGCGGGCGCAAGGTGGTGTACCTGACTTTCGACGACGGTCCGATACCGGAGGTTACACCCTGGGTGCTCGACCTGCTCGACCGACACGGCATTAAAGCAACTTTCTTTATGGTGGGCGACAACGTGCGGAGGCATCCCGAACTGCTCGAACAGGTGCGCAGCCGAGGCCACAGCTACGGAAACCACACAATGCACCACCTGCAGGGCATGAAGGTAAGCTCCCATCGTTATATACACGACATAATGGAAGCCGACAGTCTTATCGACTCGCCTTTGTTCAGACCGCCTCACGGCATTCTGCGCTGGAAGCAGGCGCGCATCATAAAGTTGCGCTACAACCTTATAATGTACGACCTGGTGACACGCGACTACTCGCGACGCCTCGGACCGCAGCAGGTATTCGACAATGTCAGGCGTTATACCCGCAACGGCTCTATTATTGTTTTTCACGACTCCCTCAAAGCACAAGTAAACCTTAAAGAGGCCCTGCCCCGCGCCATAGAGTGGCTAAAGTCTGAAGGCTATGAATTCTTGTCCATCCCTATGTGAATGCCATCCGGCTTGCTTTGCCAGGCATGCGGTTCTTGCTTGTGGCGCCTGCGCCTGCGGCATAGCGCGTGCATCGGAGGTCGATGCCGCCGATACCGCCGCCTATGACCGCTGGCTGCACTGCGGCAATAACGCGGATATGGAATACATGGAGCGTAACAGGCTCGTGCGGCTCGACCCGGCTCGGCTCCACGAAGGCACCCGCACCGTAATCGCCGCAGCCTTCAACTACCGTCCGGTCCGTCGCTCGGTTTACTTCGCCGACTATGCCATTGGTGCTGACTATCATTATGTGCTGAAACAGCGTCTGGGCGAAGCCGCCGACGCATTGTGCCGCCGTTTTGGCGGCAGTAGCCGTATTGTGGTCGACAGCGCTCCCATGCGCGAGCGCTATTGGGCGCAGCGGGCCGGTATAGGCTTTGTGGCCGACAATGGCATGCTCTGTGTGCCCGGCTACGGCATGGCTGTGGTACTCGGTTTCATACTGTGGACAGGCGAGGCCCTGCCGGATACACCATCCGCAGGCGAGTGTCTGCACTGCGGACGCTGCCGTAAGGCTTGCCCCGGAGGAGCGCTCTGCCCCGACGGTCAGCTCGATGCCCGCCGATGCCTGTCGTATCTTACCATAGAACACCGCGGCGAATTTCCGGACGGCATGTTCCGCATGCCCAAGGTGTATGGCTGCGACAATTGCCGCCGCAGTTGTCCGCTCGACTGCGGTCCTGCAACGGATATTCCTGAATTTACTCCTGTAGCGGAAATTATGGATTTGACACCGGAGGAAATGGCCGAACTTGGCCCGGGACGCTTCCGCAGCATTTTCGGGCCTACGGCTGTCAACCGCCTGCGTGTGCAGGGGCTACGCCGCAATGCCCTGCGCTTTATTGGCGGTCTTCCGCCTGCTGAATGAACTTCGCAACCGAATCGTCGGTATTCGGGCTTATGACACGTCCGGCGGCCTCTTTTACCTCAGGCAGTGCATTTCCTACAGCCACGGCCTCGTCGGCTATGGCGAGCATGGAAAGGTCGTTGATATTGTCGCCGAAAACCACCAGACGGTCAGCGCCTATGCGCCGTTGCAGACTTTTGATGGCTGCAGCTTTCGACACTCCCGGGGCGAAAACCTCCAGCAAAGCAAGCTCCGGATTAAAAATGTCGGGGTAATACGACACTGCGCATTCAGTGGCCTCTGCCAGCCGATGTCCGGCCTTATAGATGCCTTGTTTCGGTCCCATGGCGAAATACAGAATTTTGCGTCCTACGACACTCTCGGGCGGGCGCGAGCCAAGATTGAAGTGCTTCAGTCGCAGATCGCGCCGCTCCTGATAGAAACCGTCTTCGATATGGTTCAGCTGAGGCATGGCGTGGTACACCTGCATAATGCCGCTGTTGTCGTCGGGCAGGGTGTACACAAAGGGGCAGATTCCGGCAGAACTGCATTCGCGTTCCACCTGCTGCTCCAGATCCACAGGCATGAATTGTATTTCTTCGTATGAAGCCGTGTCGCGGTTCCACATGGCCGCGCCGGTCATAACTATTGCCGGAATCGAGGTGTAAGTATCGGCCAGCAGCGGCACTACGGTGGCCGGAGTGCGTGCCGTGGCCACGGTAATGAGCGCACCGCGGCGGCTGAGCCTGCTGATAATTTCGGCGCTGCGTGGGCTTACCCTGCTGTCGGCGCCCAGCAGGGTGCCGTCCATGTCGCTTACATAGAGTGTTTTCATTGCAGCATCATCACTGCGCGTTGCAGTGTCTTTATGTAGGAGTCGATTTCGGCTTCAGTGTTGTACATGGCGAAGGAGGCGCGCACGCAACCTTCGATGCCCAGGTGCTCCATAAGCGGCTGGGCGCAGTGGTGGCCTGTGCGTACGGCCACCCCCATCTTATCGAGCAGCATGCCCAAATCGTAGGGGTGTATGTCGCCGACAACAAACGAAATAAGGGCGCATTTGCCGGCTGTGGTACCGAATATGCGCATGCCGGGTATTTTTTCCATCTGTTCGGTGGCGTGGCGCAGCAGGGCGTGTTCGTGTTCGGCCACTGCTTCGATGCCCGTCGACTCCAGATAGTCAATGGCTGTACGCAGAGCGGCGGCATCAACGAAGTCCGGCGTGCCGGCCTCGAACTTGAAGGGCAGTTCAGCCCACGAAGTACCGCCGAAGCTCACATGGCCAATCATTTCGCCTCCGCCCTGATAGGGGGGCATTTTCTCCAGCAGGTCGCGTTTGCCATAAAGTATTCCCACTCCGCATGGGCCGTACATCTTGTGCGATGAGAAGGCGTAGAAGTCGGCGTCGAGGTCGCGGACATCCACTCGCTGGTGTGCTACAGCCTGGGCGCCGTCGATGCAGCACACGGCACCGTGGGCGTGGGCCAGACGGATTATTTCCTTAACCGGATTTACCGTGCCAAGTACATTCGACACATGGCAAACGCTCACCACACGAGTGCGCGGGCCGAGCAGCGCGCGGTATTTATCCATATCCAGGCTGCCCTCGGCCAGCATCGGCACCACTTTTATCACTATGCCTTTGCGCTGTTGCAGCAGTTGCCACGGCACAATGTTGCTGTGATGCTCCATTATGGTGAGTATTACCTCGTCGCCCTCGCCGAGCAACTCGCCGTAGCTCGAGGCCACCAGATTGATGCCTTCGGTGGTGCCGCGGGTGAATATCACCTCCTCGCGCGAGCCTGCGTTTATAAAGTCGCGCACCCTGAGCCTTGCGGCTTCCATGGCGTCGGTGGCTTCCTGCGACAGGCAGTGTACGCCGCGATGTACGTTGGCCTTGTACCGGTAGTACATTTTTTCGATTTCCTCCACTACACAGCGCGGAGTCTGCGACGTTGCCGTGTTGTCGAAGTAAATCAGCGGCTTGCCGTAGATGCTACGCTGCAGTATCGGGAAGTCGTGCCGTATTTTTTCTACATCAACCATTTTTAATGTTAAATTTTAAGTTGCAGTCGCCGCAGATGGCATCGGAGCCGTACAGTCGTCGCTCTACCAGATGTCGCAGGCGTTCGCGGAGGCCTTCGAGGCTGATGGTGTCGATGACATCGGCCATAAAAGCCTGCATCAGCATCATGCGGGCTTCGGCCATTGGTATGCCTCGCGACCGCATGTAGAACATGGCACGCTCGTCGAGCTGACCTGTAGTAGCGCCGTGGCTGCACTTTACGTCATCGCAGTATATAAGCAGCTGCGGGCGGGTGTGCATTCTGGCGCCCGTGGCAGCCAGTAGGTTGCGGTTGCTCTGGTAGGCCTCGGTTTTCACTGCGCCTTCGTCAACAACTATAAGGCCTTCGAATGCTCCGGTGGCATCGTCGGAGAGTACGTATTTGAACAGTTGCTCGCTGTGGCAGTGTTGCCCGTGGTGGCGCAGCAGAGTGGAGTTGTCGGTCTTCTGCTTGCCTATGGCGGTGACCATGCCTGCCAGGCGGGTTTCGCAGCGGTCGCCGTCGACATCGATAATGTAGTCGTTGCGGGTTACTCCGCCGCTGAGTGTGGTGCCGTTGACAGTGAGTCGGCTGCGGCTTTGCTGCTTGCCGTAAAAGCGGCTGACGCGCGAAGTCAGTCCGTTGGCTTCCTCGATTTCGTACACGTCGAGGGCGGCGCCTTCGGCCAGCACGGCCTCTACTACCTGCGAGTTCACATATTGGAATCCGGTGTCGCGACTGTGGTCGCACAGCAGCACACGTGCTTCCGAGTCGGCTTCCATCACAATGAGTATACGGCGCAGAGCAAGCATGGGTAGCGGCGCGTTGAATATGGCCACAATCTGCAGCGGTTTTTCGAGTTTCACGCCTTTGGCCACATGCAGCAGTATGCCGTCCTGTAGCAGCAGGGTGTTGAGTGCGGTCGCGGCATCGCTGTCCATATCGGCAAGCGAGCCCAGGTACTGCTGCAGCACCTGCGGGCATTTTTCGGCGGCCTCGCTGAAACTGCACAGGGTTACGCCCTGCGGCAACTGGTTCAGTAATGAGGCCGTGGGGCGGTATATGTCGTTTATTATCAGGCCCAGCATAGTGCTGACCTTTGGAACATCGCAGCGGAATGTATCGGCCAGATCGGCTTCGAAGCACATACGTTGCAGGTTCACGCCCAGGTCGGGTGCGAACACGTCTTCGAGCGATGTGCGCTCGTAGCCTTCATCGCCTTTGCGTGGCAGACGGCCTGTTGCTTCGAGGGCCGAGAGTGCCGCCGGACGCAGACGGCGTATGGCCTCGGGCGAGGCGGCGTCGAGCGTCTGATGCTGCGAGCGGTAAAGCTCAATGTATTGTAGTAGCGAAGTATCTTCCATAATTACATTTCACCGTCAACCTGTTCTTTAATCCAGTCGTATCCTTTCTCCTCGAGTTCTAGAGCCAGTTCGGGGCCTCCCGAGTACACAATACGGCCTTTGTACAAGATGTGTACGAAGTCGGGCTTGATATAATCGAGCAGGCGCTGGTAGTGAGTGATTACGATGGTGGCGTTGCGGTCGGTCTTGAGTTTGTTTACACCTGATGCAACGATGCGGAGGGCGTCGATGTCGAGGCCCGAGTCGGTTTCGTCGAGAATCGACAGGCGCGGTTCGAGCACGGCCATCTGGAAAATTTCGTTGCGTTTCTTTTCGCCGCCCGAGAAACCTTCGTTTACAGAGCGCGACGCGAGTTTGTTGTCGAGTTCGACCACTGCGCGCTTCTGGCGCATGAGTTTGAGGAAGTCGCCTGCCGACAGCGGGGCTTCGTCGAAGTATTTGCGCTTGGCGTTTACGGCGGCACGCATGAAGTTTACCATCGACACACCCGGAATCTCCACCGGATACTGGAAGGACAGGAACAGGCCTTCGTGGCTGCGGTTTTCGGGCGAGAGGGCCAGCAGGTCAACTCCGTGGAAGTCTGCGCTTCCGCCGGTGACGGTAAAACGGGGGTCGCCGGCCAACACACCCGACAGGGTACTCTTGCCTGAGCCGTTGGGGCCCATTATGGCGTGTACTTCGCCGGGGCGTATGGTCAGGTTTATGCCCTTGAGAATTTCCTTGCCTTCGATTCCGGCATGAAGGTCTTTGACCTCCAATAATATATCGTTCATTTAAAGTTGAATGTTAAATGTTGAATGTTATATTTTTCAGCCTACGCTGCCTTCGAGGGTGATACTGAGCAGTTTCTGAGCCTCAACGGCGAACTCCATAGGCAGCTTGTTCATCACCTCTTTGGCGTATCCGTTCACAATCAGGCCTACGGCCTCCTCGGTGGGTATGCCGCGCTGGTTGCAGTAGAAGAGCTGTTCTTCGCTGATTTTCGATGTAGTGGCCTCATGCTCCACAATGGCGCTGTCGTTCATTACATCGATGTACGGAAAGGTATGTGCACCGCAGGTGTCGCTCAGCAGCAGCGAGTCGCATTGTGTGTAGTTGCGCACTCCGGAGGCGTCGGGGGCCACACGCACCAGACCGCGGTATGAGTTCTGGCTGTGACCGGCCGAGATGCCTTTCGACACAATTGTCGAGCGGCTGTTCTTGCCCAGGTGTATCATTTTGGTGCCGGTGTCGGCCTGCTGCCTGTTGCGGGTCACGGCTACAGAGTAGAATTCGCCTACCGAGCCTTCGCCGGCCAGAATGCAGCCCGGATATTTCCATGTTATGGCCGAGCCGGTTTCCACCTGCGTCCACGACAGTTTGGAGAAGTCGCCCCGGCAGAGTCCGCGTTTGGTCACAAAGTTATATACGCCTCCCCGGCCCTCGGCATCGCCTGCATACCAGTTCTGCACGGTCGAGTACTTCACTTCGGCGCGTTCTTCGACTATGATTTCCACAATAGCCGCGTGGAGCTGGTTTTCGTCGCGTTGAGGTGCCGTACAACCTTCGAGGTAGCTAACGTATGCTTCATCGTCGGCCACAATCAGGGTGCGTTCGAACTGGCCTGTACCGGCGGCGTTGATACGGAAGTAGGTGCTGAGTTCCATTGGGCACCGCACACCTTTTGGTATGTACACGAACGAGCCGTCGGAGAATACCGCCGAGTTAAGAGCGGCAAAGAAGTTGTCGCGGTAGCTTACCACTTTGCCCAGATACTTGCGCACCAGTTCGGGGTAGTCGCGCACGGCTTCGCTGAGCGAGCAGAAAATCACGCCGAGTTCGGCCAGGCGCTCGCGGTGTGTGGTTTTTACCGACACCGAGTCCATTACTGCGTCGACTGCCATGCCTGAGAGCAGTTTCTGCTCTTCCAGCGGTATGCCCAGGCGGTTGAAGGTGTCGAGAACGGCGGGGTCTACTTCGTCGAGGCTCTTAGGGCCTTCCTTGGCCTTTGGCGCGGCGTAGTAGCTGATTGCCTGGAAGTCGATTTCCGGAATCTCCAGGTGTGCCCATCGGGGCATTTTCATTGTCTGCCAGTGGCGGAATGCCTTAAGACGGAATTCCAGCAGCCATTCAGGCTCGCCTTTTTTTGCAGAAATCAGGCGTACGACCTCTTCGTTGAGGCCTTGCGGAATGATTTCGCTGTCGATGTCGCTCACGAATCCGTATTTATAGTCGGAGCTTGTGGCGGAGTTGATTATATCCTCGCTGTGCTGCGCTTGAGTTACGGGTATCTGTGCCTTGTCGGCGCCCGGATTATTGTTTTTGTCTTCTTGTTTCATGTCAGTTCAGAAATCCCAGCAGAGCCGGGGCTACATTGTACACAAGGCCGCGGAGGCCTTCGGTGGTTGCGTCGGCCGGAGCGGTCGAGGGCGATACCATGTGCCACAGGTTCATGAACAGGCTCAGTACCACCGCAACCTCAAGGGCGCAGAAGGCGACTCCGCACAGCCGGTTCACTATCGTGAGGTGAAGCGCCCGGAACAGCGACTGCAGCATACGGCCCAGCAGAAAGCAGGCCAGATAGGCTACGATGAATACAAGCACGTTGGCCACCACCAGGTCGGTGGCGTCGGGGCCTATATGCAGAGCCAGTCGGTGGGCGACCATGCGGCATGCAACCACGCCGGCTATAAGGCCGATTACCTGTGCAGCCATGGCTATGATGCCTTTGAAGTAACCGCGCAGAGCGGCAGCTCCAAGTAATACAACCAATAAAATGTCGAATGCGTTCATTATGTTGCTTTCTTGAAACCGCAAATATACAAATTTTTTTGCAAAGCGAGGATAAGAAACTATCCGGAGCGCCCAAAATTTGCTCGCGGCGGCCTCAGACGGGCAGTCTGGACGCTTTCAGACGGGCCACAAGTTCCTGTTCGCGCCCCTGGCAGTAGTGGTTGCAGAGTTTGTGGAAGCGTGGCGAGTGGTTCATCTCCGACAGGTGAGCCAGTTCGTGGTAAATCACATAGTCGCGCAGTGGCTGCTCGTAAAATACCAGTATACAGCTCAAGGCTATGTAACCGCGGCAGTCGCAGCGCCCCAGTGTGCGCTGGCCTTTGCTTATGGTCCATCCGATGGGATGGCGTCCTACGCGGTCGGCCAGTTCGTTTGCCCGCGGTATCAGTATTGCGGGAGCTTCGGCGGCGGCTATATTGCGCAGCACGCGGCCAATGGCAATTACTGCCGCCGGGCTTGAAATGTCGAGCGAAGCGGGCACATACAAGGCCCAGCCGCCGGTGCAGCGCCGTGCTTCTATGAGTTTGCTGTTGGTTTCGAGGCTCTCGATTATCACTTTGAATTCGCCGCAGTCGATTACCTGTCCGAGGTAATATTTGTTGTCGGCGGGCTTGTGTGGCAGCAGGCGTGGCTTGAGTACGTCGAGGGTTTTGTAAAATTCGTCTTCGGTCACGCGAGGCGGTACCGAAAGTTGCAGCTCGCCGGTTTTCCACCGGGCCACAAAGCGTTTGGCCCGGCTGCGTACCACGTAGTGGATCACGCCCAGTTCGTTGTGCCTTATGCGCCCGCTGCCTGTCAGTACCAGCCTGCTCATTCCCAGCCGAGTTTTGAATTCAGTACGGCGGCGAAGCCACGGTCGCGGTGCCGGAGCACACTTACTGTATAGGGGGCCTTGACCACCGAAATGCCGGTACCCATGGCAAGACTTACACTTCGGCCGTCGACACTCAGGCGGAAGCGGTCGGCGCGTCCTTGAACCTCTATGTCGATGCGCGAAGCGTCGCCTACTACCAGCGGGCGCATCGACAGCGAGTGTGCCGCTATGGGCGCCAGCACAAAAGCGGGGGTGTCGGGCGCTATAATCGGGCCGCCTACCGACATGGCGTAGGCGGTGCTGCCGGTGGGTGTGGCCACAATAAGTCCGTCGGCGCGGTAGTCGCACAGGCGGTGTCCGTCGACGTGGGTGCAGGCCCGAATCATCGAGGCGTTGGCATCCTTAGCCACGGTTATTTCGTTGAGAGCGTATTTGCAGAATGGCAACTGAGGCTCAACCACCTGCAGCAGGCTGCGCTGCTCGGATATGAAAGCGCCGGCGCGGTATTCGTCGAGCAGCTGCGGCAGTTCGTCGATGCCTATGGCGGTGAGGAAGCCCAGGTGACCTGTGTTCACGCCCAGTATAGGCAGCGGACGGCTGTCGGTCCACTGCACGGTGCGCAGGAAGGTTCCGTCGCCGCCTATGCTCAGTACCAGGTCGACATTGCAGTCGAGTTGCTCCATTACGCGCCTGACCGACGCCATAGCTCCCGGTATGCAGCGGATAAGGTAATTATACAGCTTAGGGTGCATCACTACCTCTGCGTTTTCGCGTGCGAGCTGGAGCAGAAAGTCCCGGAGTATGTCCAGATAGGCATCCTGATGCCGGCTTCCGTATATGGCTATTTTCATTTGAATCAGATATTAAGATAGTGCAGAACTTGGTCGATACGTTCGCGGAGGGTGTTGTCGCCGCAGTCCTCCTCAGGCCCGGCATTGTTGATTTCAAGCACATCGTAGCCGTATCGCCGCAGTGAGCGGGCCACCTCGACAGGGTTACGGCGGTTCACTCTTATGTCAACGAGTGTTTCAGCCTGCGGATGCTCCATTGCGAGAACATTCAGGTTTATCAGGTGAGCGTCGCAGTCTTCCACGGCGTGCGCAATCCGCGACGCGCTGAAATCCTCGCGTCTGCACCCTAATAAAATGTGGCTTTCATCGCCCAATTGCGGAAAAAGCACCTCCAAATCGTATATTTTTGAATCTTTAGCAGTCAATTTTTTCTTATTGTAAGATATTCTGACTATTTTTGTAGCCGAAAACAGCAAATAAGCCTTGAGGCTATCCGTAAACAGCCGCCTGGCTGCCATGCCGTTTCAATTACAAAGTTACAAAATTCTTTGGAATTCATCACTCACTTACAATTTATTAACTTAGTTGGCCGAGCAAATGACCAGTCTTAGCGTAAATATCAACAAAATAGCCACTTTGCGCAACGCACGTGGCGAAAACAACCCCGACCTGCTGAAAGTGGCCGCCGACTGCGAACGCTTCGGCGCCAACGGCATCACGGTGCATCCGCGTCCCGACGAACGTCATATACGCCGCAGCGACGTGTACAGTCTGCGTCCGCTGGTCGCTACCGAATTCAATATCGAAGGTTATCCGTCGGACGACTTCATGGAGCTGGTGCTGCGTGTGCGTCCCGAGCAGGTGACCCTTGTACCCGATGCACCCAATGCCCTCACTTCGTCGGCCGGCTGGGATGTCGCCGCCAACCATGACTTCCTGTCGTCGATAGTCGAGAGGCTGAAAGAAGCCGGAATACGCAGTTCCATATTTGTCGACCCCGATGCCGAAATCATAGCTGCCGCCGCCCGTACCGGCACCGACCGCGTGGAACTCTACACCAAAGCATACGCCGACAGCTATACCGCCGACCGTGAAGCCGCCGTGGCAACTTATGTCGAGGCCTCAAAGGTTGCCCACAGCCACGGCCTGGGAGTGAACGCAGGCCATGACCTCAGCCTCGAGAACCTGCAGTACTTCTACCGGAGTCTGCCTTGTCTCAACGAGGTGTCGATAGGGCACGCCCTCATCTGCGACGCCCTCTATCTGGGCCTGGAAGAAACCATACACCGCTATCTGGCCTGCCTGCGTTGAGAAGCAGACAGTTGAAATTAAACATTAAACACTAAAACATATATAAATGTCACTTTGGGAACTTTGCCTCGAAGGAGGCTGGATTATGATACCGCTGGCACTTCTGGCACTGGTAAGTATCTACATTTTTATAGAAAGAGCTATAGCAGTGAGCCGCGCGTCGCGTCAGGACGCCTCGTTCATGCAGCGCATCAAGGACTATATACACGACGGCGAGATTGAAAGCGCGCAGAACCTCTGCCGCCAGACCAATTCGCCCTACGCCCGCATGATTGCCAAAGGCATCAGCCGTATAGGCCGCCCAAGTTCCGAGGTGCTTGTGACGATTGAAAACAGCGGCAACCTCGAGGTAGCTGCCCTCAGCAAGGGGCTGTCATGGCTGGCCACCACCGCCGCCGGGGCACCCATGCTTGGCTTCCTGGGCACTGTAGTGGGTATGGTGCAGGCCTTCTATGCCATAGCCTCAAGCGGCAACACAGCCTCGATAGGCGACTTTGCCGGCGGTATCTACACTGCGCTGGTTACCACTGTGGCCGGTCTTATAGTGGGCATCGTGGCACTGTTTGCCTACAACATACTGGTGGCCCGCATCAACAAGGTAATGAACATAATGGAAGCCCGCACCATGGACTTCATGGACATACTCAACGAGCCCGCGTAAGCCATGGCACTCAAACGACAGCAAGACATGATGGCCACCTTCTCGATGGCCTCCATGACCGACGTGATTTTCCTTCTGCTGGTCTTCTTTTTGGTTACAAGCACCTTTGTGTTTCCGACAGCCATGGAGATTGACCTGCCCGAAGGAGTGGAGCAGACTCCCGAGAAACCGTCGACCAAAGTATTCGTTGACTCCGCCGCTAACTATTACGTGCAGTACGACACCGCGCAGATGACCCGTGTGCCACTGGAACGCCTTGCCGAGCAGCTGAGCGTAATCAACAGCCAGACCCCCATTGGCGCAGTAGCCGTTTATGCCGACACCCGCGTGCCCTACGGCAAGGTGGTGGAAGTGCTCAACATAGGCGCTGCAAACTCATTCAAGATGGTATTAGCCACTAAACCGACACAGAATACTCCGCTGCCCGCAGCAGATGCCGCGGCTGCAGCCGACAACACTGACCAACAGCAATGAACAATACCGACCGTTCACGAATATATGCCGCCGTAGGCACCCTGCTCATAGCCCTGCTGATACTGCTGTGGCTGGTGAACGGGAACCTCGACCTGAGCCATATTACAACGGACAAGCCCGGCATAACCCTGGCCGAGGCAGAGCCCGAGGAGTTCGTGGAGGTAATCGAAGAGGAACTTCCCAAACCACTCAATGGCCAAGAATCGGCGCCGGCTGAAAACCCGGAGCCTGAAGACAACAACGCCACTCCGGCTCCTGAGTCCGGCACGGACCTGAGCGACAACGGCCCTAAAGGTCCGGCTCCAAAGCCTGTTACTTCGACCAAGTCTGCACCGGTACAGGAAACCAAACCCAAGCAGCCAACCAAAGAGGAAATAGCCGCTATGGAGAAAAAGAAGCAGGAAGAGGAGGCACGGCGCAAAGCCTCACAGCAGACTGCCAATGCCTTTGCCAATGCCGCCGGAAAGAACAACACCAACAACAAAAGCAAGACTGCCGACGGCAACGCCGGTAAACCTGCCGGCACCAATCCAAATGCCCAGGGCGTGGGAGTGCGCGGTAGCGGCGGCGGCAAATGGGGCCTGCCCACAAGTACCTCGGTGGTGATGCAGACTCCGGGTAAAATCACCTTCACCTGTACAATCAACACCGACGGCTCTCTGTCGGGCCTCGACGTGGTGCCAGCTGCCACCGACTCGGAATATGTGGGCAATGCCCGGGTAATCAATGCCCTGAAAGCCGAAATCAAGGCCTACATCAAACGCCAGGCTTCGAAGGTGAAGGAATCCGAACCCCGCACCGCACGCATAGTATACACCATACGGTAAGCATAATAATTACAGAACCCCGCAATATATCGATACACGTAATCGATAAATATAATCATTACTGTAATCGACGGCCGCAACCACAAAAGTGGTAATATAAGAAGCCTTGTATAAAAAGTACATATCGAACAAATTTTTATAAAGTTCCGTTATTTGTAGCTTGCAAAATTTTATTAATTTTGCAAGCTATTATTTTTGAACATTATAAAAGCCATAGGGTTATAATATTACCCGTATAGCCACTGTACGGGCCATATTCATTTGCCACAACACGTTTCAACCATGAAGTTAAAACTGATATTCACCGCACTGCTTGCCATAGCAAGCTTCATGCCGCTGTCGGCCGCCGGCTTGCAGGCCCAGGCCCCGGTGACTCTCGACTCCTGCCGGAGCATGGCTCTGCGCAGCAACAAACAGCTGATGATTAGCCGTCAGCGGATTACGACTGCTCAATACCAGAACAAAGAGGCTTTTGCCGCCTATCTGCCCGCCATTGATTTTGCCGGCGGATATGCTTACAATCAGCGTCAGATAGCGCTGCTTGGCGAGGACGCCATGCTGCCCACCAAAAGCTTCGACCCTGCTACCGGGACCTATCAGTACAACATCGTAAAAAATCCGATTACCGGCGAACCGGTGATGAACAACGGTACACCGGTGCCAAGCCAGGTGGCCGTGATTCCGAAAGAGGCCATGACCTACGACATCCACAACGTGTTCTTCGGTGCCATCACTCTTACACAGCCCTTGTATATGGGCGGCAAAATCGTGGCCATGAACAAGCTAACCAAGTTTGCCGAGCAGCTGGCCGGACAGATGAACATCCGCGAGGCCGAGAATGTGGTGTATGCGGTCGATGCCGCTTACTGGCAGGTGGTGTCGCTCAAAGCCAAGTACGAGCTCGCAAAGAGCTATGTGAACCTGCTCGACACTCTGCAGAACAATGTAAACCTGATGGTGGAAGCCGGTGTGGCCACCGTGTCGGACCGGCTCAGCGTGGACGTGAAGCTGAACTCGGCTCAGGTCGACCTGGTGAAAGTGGAGAACGGTCTGCGTCTGTCGCGCATGGCTCTGGCCCAGGTATGCGGCCTGCCGGTCGACAGCAGTTTTCCGCTGGCCGACGAGGATGTCGACGCCTCGACCGTGCCTGCAGCCGAAGCAATGGGCGGCTACAATATGGAGGAGGTGTACAACCGCCGCCCCGACATCCGCGCCCTGGGGCTTGCCACCGACATAGCAGGCCAGCAAAAGAACGTGGCACGGGCATCGATGCTGCCCAATCTGGCACTGATTGGTGCGTACAGCTTCAGCAACCCCAACGTGAACAACGGTTTTGAAAAGAAATTCGGAGGAGGCTTCTCGGTGGGTGTGACTCTGACCATTCCCATCTGGCACTGGGGCGGCAACTATGCCAAATACAAGGCGGCCGAGAGCGCCGAGGTGATAAGCAAACTCGAACTGGCCGACGCCCGCGATATGGTTGAACTGCAGGTAAACCAGGCGATGCAGCACACTCAGGAGGCCTATACCACCTACGGCATGACCTCCGTGAACCTTAAGAAAGCCGACGAAAATCTGCGCACGGCCACACTGGCCTATAAAGAGGGCGTGGCAACCCCCGACAATGTAATGGAAGCCCAGACAGCGTGGCTCAAAGCCCACTCGGAGCAAATCGATGCAATGGTAGACGTGCGGCTATGCAATACATATCTGCGCAAGGCTCTGGGCACACTTATGCCCGATACAGGTGTGAGCTACTGAACAATAATAAAAAAACTTTAACATCGAAAATATAATGGCAAGCGAGAACAATCAATCAGAAAAACGTGCATCCAGAAGCCTGCTTATCAGTCTGGCTGTGGTTGTAATGGTAGTATTGGCCGTGGCCGTGGCCGGTTTCCTGTTTATGAACAAGCCCGACGACTTTATCGAAGGCCAGGCCGAAGGCACCACAGTACGTATATCAGGCAAACTGCCCGGACGCATTGTCGAATTCTATGTGCAGGAGGGCGACAGCGTGCATGCCGGCGATACTCTGGTGTGCATCCACTCGGCAGTAGTCGAGGCACAGTTGACACAGGCTGAGGCCATGCAGGACGTGGCCCGGGCCCAGAACCGCAAGGTCGATGCCGGCACACGCAAGCAAATCATACAGTCGGCCTATGATATATGGCAGCAGGCCAAAACCGCAGTCGACATTACCCAAAAAACCTACAACCGCATGGAACGCCTCTATGGCGAGGGCGTGATGAGTGAGCAGAAGCGCGATGAAGCCAAAGCCGCCTATGACGCCGCTGTGGCCGGTGCGGCTGCCGCCGAAAGCCAGTACCGTCTGGCTGTGGCCGGTGCCCAGAAAGAAGACAAGGAGTCGACAGCAGCTATGGTCAGCGCTGCACACGGTGGCGTGGAGCAAGTGCAGGCCGTGCTCGACGACGCATATCTGACCGCTCCGTTCGACGGCACCATCGATCAGATTTATCCCGAAGTGGGCGAACTCGTGGCCATGGGTGCCCCGATTATGAACCTGCTGCGCACCGACAAGCGCTGGATTACCTTCAACGTGCGCGAGGAACTGCTCAACGACCTTGTCATGGGCAAGAAAATCAACGTAATGGTTCCGGCGCTGGGCATGAAGGATATCGAAGTGGAGATATACTTTATCCGCGACATGGGATCCTACGCTACATGGCGCTCTACCAAAGCCACCGGCGAATGGGACAGCCGCACCTTCCAAATCAAGGCACGTCCGACTAAGAAAGTCGATGGCCTGCGTCCGGGCATGTCGATAATATATAAGCCGTAATTTCTACCTTAAACATTAACTCATAAATCCCGAACCCCAAACATGCTTGGTCTGAAAGCTTCAATATTACGCGAAGTGCGCCGTCTGGGCAGCCGCAGAATCTATATCTGCGCCATGGTACTGGTGCCGATGCTCTGTGCGCTCTTCTTCGTGAGCCTTCTGGAGCCCGGCCTGCCGTTGAAAACTCCCGTAGCAGTAGTCGACCTCGACCACTCGACCATGTCGCGCAAGGTAACCCGTACCCTCAACGCACTCGAAACTATTGATGTATCGGAGCGAATTGAGAGCTACGACAAAGCCCTCGACCGTGTGCGCGCAGGCGAAATATACGGCTTCTTTGTAATCCCGGCCAACTTCGAGGCCGACGCACTTGGCGGCCGCACGCCCACACTGGAGTACTACAGCAACATGACGTACTTTGTGCCCGGCACACTGGCCTTCAAAGGTTTCAAGACCGTGGCAGTTACAACCACCGGTGGCCTTGTGACCGCAACTCTGGTAAGCGCCGGCGCCGACCCCGCCATGGTAGGCTCACTGATACAGCCTATGACCGTGCAGGAACATCCGCTGGGCAATCCGTGGCTCAGCTACTCCATTTATCTGTGTCCGTCGTTTATATACGGTGTGCTCGCCCTGATGATTTTCCTTACCACGGCTTTTGCCATTACAATGGAAATCAAGAACGGAACATCGTCACAGTGGCTGGCTACGGCTCATGGCCGCATGTCGGTGGCTTTGGTCGGCAAACTGTTGCCGCATACGGTAATATTCAGTGTGGTAGGGCTTGGCATAATGTCGCTCCTGTGGGGATATTGCCACTTTCCGGTTGCCGGCTCGCTGTGGTGGATGGCTCTGGCGGTGCTGCTGTTTGTAATGGCCTGCCAGGCTATGGCACTGTTTGTGGTGAGTGTGTTTCCAAATCCTCGACTGAGTTTGTCGGTGCTGTCGCTGCTGGGCATTCTCAGCTTCTCGCTCACCGGCTTCTCGTTTCCCGTGCAGAGCATGTACGGAGCTTTGGCTATATTCAGCTATGCCATACCGGTGCGCTATCTGTTTCTTATATATGTAAGCGATGTGCTTAACGGCTGGCCCATATACTATGTCCGCCTGTACTATGTGGCGCTGATACTGTTTGTGCCCATAGGCTGCACTCTGGCGTGGCGCCTTAAAAAAGCCTGCCTTAAACCTGTATATGTTCCCTGATTATGAATGTGTTCAAAAACATAGGCCGATGGTTACGCTCGCTAAGCGAAGTGTTTGCCCATGAATTCAGCATTGTTACGCACGATGCCGGCGCGTTGCTGTTTTTCGTGGCGCTTCCGCTGCTGTATCCTATTGTGTACACTCTGATATACAATCCCGAGGTTGTGCGTCAGCTGCCTATATCTATTGTTGACAACAGCCGCAGTGCAGAGTCGCGCGAACTGGTGCGCTCGGCATCGGCTGCTCCGGCGGTGACGATATATTCCTACGATGCCAACCTGTCCGACGCCAAGGCCCGCATGGCCGCCGGCGAGGTTTTCGCCATAATGGAAATTCCATCGGATTATTCCCGCAAGCTTGCCACAGGCGAGCAGGCCACGGTGCCTATGTATTTCGATATGAGTCTGCTGCTGCGCTACCGTGCGCTGCTGAGCGCAATTACCGACCTGCAGATGAAGCTGGCGCACGATGTAACAGCCATGCGGGTCGAAACTATCGGAGCATCGTCGATAGGCATGGCATCGCTGCCCGTCGAAAGCGAGAGCAACTTCCTGGGCGATACCAGCGACGGCTTTGCCTCGTTTGTGATTCCGGGCATAGTTATTCTGATTCTGCAGCAGAGTATGGTGCTGGGCGTGATGCTGCTCGAAGGCACGTCGCGCGAACGCCGCCGCCGCAACGGAGGTATCGACCCCAAGATGGTGAAAGGTGCCTCCACTACAGCACTGATTATAGGCAAGGCTCTGTGCTACACTGTTATATACATGCCTATGGCTATGTATGTGATGGTGCTGATACCGCATTTGTTCAATCTGCCGCATATAGGCAATCCGGTGGAGGCGCTGCTGTTTATATTTCCGCTGCTGTTGGCCTCGACATTCTTTGGCCAGACCCTCACCTATTTTGCCAAGGAGCGTGAAAGCACCTTTATGGTGGTAGTGTTTACTTCGGTGGTGTTTCTGTTTCTCTCCGGCCTTACCTGGCCGCGTTACGCCATGAACGACTTCTGGCGATTCTGCGGCGACCTGATACCGGGTGTATGGGGGCTGGAAGGTTTCATACGCATCAACAGCAACGGCGCCACCCTGGCCGAGTCGGTCAAACCCTTCCTGGCCATGTGGATTCTTACCGGGGTCTACTTCCTGTCGGCCTGGTGGGTGATGGCATATATCAGGCGTGAGAGTCGTACAGCCTCAGTGCCTGCTGGTACTCCGACCGCATCCTTGCCTTCAGCTCCGGCGGAGCAATCACCTGAATCCTCGGGCCGTAGCTGAGCAGTTCGGCCACGAAATCGTCGGTGAGCCGCAGCTGCAGATGAAAGTCGCTGAATTCGTCGTGTACCATCTCCTCCTGCGAGTGATGCAGTGGAAGGGCTCTGAAATACTTGGCCTGGCGAGGGTCGGTACGGATAACCACACTTCGCGGTTCAGACTCGGTGACTACAATACCGAAAGCATCGTGGAAATACGATTCGGCATTGAATGTAGGGTCGGGCGTGAAGCCGTCGGTGGTCATCACACATGAGTTCATGCGGTCAAGGGCGTAGGTTTTGATTCGCCCTTCGGCCACGTTGCGTCCGGCCACATACCATCGCTGTCGGAAAATCTTAAGCAGATAAGGCTCGAATACAATGCCCGAGGTCGGCTTCGAACGGGTGTAAGAGTGATAGTCGAATTTCAGGCGGCGGTTCTCGCGGAGCGCATCGATAATCACTCCGAGGAAAGCCCTCGACGAAGGAACCGCCTCAAGAAAAATCTTGCCGGCCACATCGCGGGCGCCTGTAAGGACATGGCTCATGGCCGAGGAGTCGAGCAACCAGTCGGTGACACTGCGGTCGTGCGGGTCTTCCTCGCTTATATAATATTCGTAAGTGGTGGGGTCGCATTCGATATTTAGCCCGAACAGCTGCTCCACTCCCTGGCGGTAATTGTAGAAGGTACGGCGCGGCATTGGCCTGCCGTCGCCGAACCTGCTCCGTCGCCAGCAGGCATCAAGTTCTTTGCGCGAAATGCGCCCGTAGCGGCGTATGGTGTCTACAAGCCATACATATCGGTTAATAAGTTCCTTTGACAAATTCTTAACAAGTTCTAAGTTATGCTACTGCCTTGACTGTCCGCGGTGCGGAAATCCAAAGACCCAGCATGGTGTAACAGGCATTGATCAGCAGCAGCTCGAAGCCGGTGTGGTAGCCCCACAGCTGCACGAGCGCCCACTGCGTGCCCCACGAAAGTACCGGAGCGGCTATACACACAGCCGGTACAAGGCGGTCGCGTACAAGGCGTTTCGAGAACATGCCGAATACAAACAGACCCAAAATCGGGCCGTAGGTGTACGAAGCCAGAGTGTACACGGCCGATATGGCGTCCTGGTTGCTCATGTAGTAGAACACCACAATCACCGCACCCATTATCACCGACATGCCTATATGCACGTTTCGGCGTGTGCGTGTAAGTTTATTCTGGTCGTTCTGACGGTGTGCGCCAAGAATGTCGACGGTAAACGAGGTGGTCAGCGAGGTCAGAGCCGATCCGGCAGCCGAGTATGCGGCGGCTATAAGCCCCAGCACAAACAATATGCCCACCCACACCGGCATGGCGTCGGAGGTAGCCACCATTCCGAAGATGTCGTCGGACTTCTCCGGCAGGGCAATCGAGTGATGGTTGAGATAAAGCAGCAGCAGTGTGCCCAGCAGCAGAAACAGCGCTATGACAAAGAACTGTGTCACGCCGCTTACTATCATATTTTTACGGCTTTGTGCGGCGTCCTTGCACGCGAGGTTGCGCTGCATCATGTCCTGGTCGAGGCCGGTGGTGGCGATGGCCATGAACACACCGGCAATAAACTGCTTCCAGAAGTAGGTACTTTCCTTGGGATTGTCGAAGAAGAACATCCGCGAGCTTTCATGGTCGGCTATCGCCTTGACCATGCCCTTGAAGTCGAAACCAAGGTCGGAGGCTATGAAGAATATGCACAGGACTATGGAGCCGATAAGGCAGAAACTTTTCAGAGTGTCGGTCCAGATAAGAGTTTTTACACCTCCCTGCACCGTATACAGCCATATCAGCGCTATCGTCACGATTACATTAAATATGAAAGGCACGCCCAGCGGACCGAATACCAGCAGCTGCAGCACCGAGCATACCACAAAAAAGCGTACGGCGGCGCCAAGCATTTTCGATACAAAAAAGAACCATGCTCCGGTACGGTAACTGTCGCTGCCGAAACGTTCCTCAAGATAGCCGTAAATCGATAGCATGTTCTTGCGGTAGAACAGTGGCACAAGCACAAATGCAATCAGCACATAGCCCACAATAAAGCCCAGCACCATCTGCAGATAGCTGTAGCCCTTGTCGGCCACCATGCCGGGCACCGATATAAAAGTCACACCCGATATCGGCGCGCCAATCATGGCGAAAGCCACCACAAACCAAGGCACTCGGCGGTTGCCGGTGAAAAAAGTAGAATTGTCGCTGCCACGCGACGCCACAGCTGAAACCGCCATCAGCAGGCCGAAATAGCCTGCGATGGTCAGTATTATAATGATTGGTAAACTCATTCGTTATAAAGCAGATATGGTTTGCGTTGCTTTTTGAAGGCCTCGACATCGGAGGCCCAGGTAGCCTTGATTTCGTCGGCGCTCTTGCCGTTTTCAATCATGCCGCGGATGTCGCCACGGCCTATAAGCAACTCAAAAAAGTTGCGGAAGAAGTCCTTGTCGAGCTGACCGTTCAGGTCGTTGTAGGCGTCGATTAGATACTCCAGATTTATACCTTTGGCTATGATTTCGTCGTCACTGAGGTTTCGCAAATCCACTCCGTGGCACAGCTTGTCGAGCTCAGGCGGATTCTTGGCGCCCGGAATGCTGCGCGGTGTGAACTCAAAACTGCGGTTGCGCATCAGCGGATGACCGTATACGGTAAAAGCCATGTCGGTGCCGCGGCCCAGGCTCACCGGTGTAGCCTCGAAGTAGCAGGTCGAAGGGTATAGGTAAATTGACTTCATGTCGCGCAGGTTTGGCGATGGCGCTATAGGCAGCTCGTAGCGTGTCTGATGGCCGTAGCCAAGGCATGGTATGACAGTGAGGTCGACTTTGGCGCCGTTCTCCAGCCAGCCCTCGCCCAAGGCCATGCCGGCCAGCTCGCCCAAGGTCAGGCCGTGAACCACCGGAATGGGCAGCTTGCCTACACCGCTTTTATACTTCATGTCGAGGATAGGGCCGTCGACATACATGCCGTTGGGATTCGGGCGGTCGAGCACCATCACCTGCTTGCCCTGGCGTGCGGCGGCGTTCATCAGGTCAATCATAGTGCAGTAGTAGGTATAATAGCGCAGGCCCACATCCTGAATATCGACCACAATCACGTCGATATCTCTTACGGCCGCCGGGTCGACATCTTTGCGTTTGCCGTCGTACAGACTCACTATGGGCAGGCCGCTTACCGGGTCGGTCGACGTCGATACATGTTCGCCGGCATCGGCCGTTCCGCGGAATCCGTGTTCCGGCGAGAACAGTTTGCGCACGTCCACGCCGCCCTCGAGCATCAGGTCGAGGGTATGTTTCGGGCCTACCATGCCCGTATGGTTTGAAAACAGAGCCACCCGTTTTCCCTGCAACATAGGCATATACTCGTCGGTGCGGGCGGCGCCCACCGTTACTTCCGCCATTGTACTCAGGCAAGGCAAAAGAAGGAGGAAATATATAATCAATCGTTTCATGGTATTACAAAATTACGCAAAACCGAGCAGTCGACAAGTCTGCAACAGTTAAAAAACACTAATTCATTTATGAAAAATTTGGCGGACTCGAATAAAGTCGCTAACTTTGCACCGCAAACGAGGGGTATTAGCTCATCTGGCTAGAGCGCGACACTGGCAGTGTCGAGGTGAGCGGTTCGAGTCCGCTATACTCCACCAAGAACGAATCTTGAAGCAATTCAAGGTTCGTCTTTTTTTTGCCGTATTGTTTAAATTATTTATCCCAGTAGTTCCAGCCAGCGGGCGGGTAGGTAGACGTTGGGCAGTGGCAGGGCCGCGCGGAACAGCGGGGCTATTTCCTCATCGGTGAAGCCGGCTATGCCACAACCGATGCGCGTGACCATAAAACGCAATTCGGTATGTAGCTTGGCATACTCCACAAATTCATCAATATATGGTTTTATCTCCGCCACACCGCCGTGCATGGTGGGAATGGCATAGCTGCGACCTGTAAGGCCTGTGCCGACACCCCATTCGGCTCCGAATTTATTTAAGGCTATGCGCGCTGCCCCGCCTCCGTGGCGCCCTGCAAGGTTGCTGCCGAATACAAAAATCTCGTCCGGCGCAAGTTCGGTAATGAAATCGGGTGAAACTCTCATATTTGATTTTTTAGTTAATAATACCCAATGCCCTACTCCGGATAACACAGGTTTGCCGGCGATGGATTTTCAAGTATTTCCTTCAGGTATACTTCCGCAGCCTTGCGCGCACCCTCCAGGTCCATGTAGGTATAGTTGCCGCAGTCGCGAGCAGTGGCGCCGGGTATTTCGCCGTCGAATCCGGCTATGAAAGCGAATGTGCGGCGCAGCAGCGGCAGTATGTCGGCCGGAGCGAGTTCGCCCTGCATTATCAGGTAGTTGCCGGTGCAGCAGCCCATGGGGCCCCAGTACGCCACACGCGACATCCACTCGGGGTCGTTGCGCAGAAAGGTGGCGGCAAGATGCTCCATGGCGTGGAGAGCCTTGGGGTGGAGGGCAGGCTGGCGGTTGGGTTCGGTCATGCGGACGTCGAAAGTGGTGAGTATGTCGCCCGAAGGGGTGAGGTCGCGGCGCGACACATATACACCGCGCAGCAGGCGCCGGTGGTCGATGGTAAAGCTGGGTATCTTTTTCATTATCTGTTTCGCTTATTGCAGTTGCAAATGTATGAAAAAAAATTTATCGCTACAATGTTTAGGCTACACGATTGCAGATATTCGCAAAAAAATAGTTAACTTTGAAGTCGCTTCAAGCGTTAGTTTATAGAAAAGAAATTATGGAAACAACAAGACAAGCTAAAATAGCCCGGCTGCTGCAGAAGGAGCTGAGCGAGATATTCCGTCAGCAGACCGCCAAGACTCATGGCGTAATTATATCGGTGAGTGCCGTAAGGGTGACACCCGACCTGTCGATTGCACGTGCGTACCTGTCGGTATTCCCGTCGACGAACGCACAGGAAATCATGAACAATATTAATCTCAGCGCCAAGACAATACGCTACGAACTGGCGCAGAAAGTGCGCTTTCAGCTGCGCAAGACTCCCGAACTGCAGTTCTATCTCGACGATTCGCTCGACTATATCGAGAACATCGACCATCTGCTGGAGAAATAAGTGCTGTCGATGCTGAGCGTCAGAATAGCACTGCGCTACCTCTTTGCCAAGAAGCGTCATACCGCTGTCAATGTCATATCTATGATATCGCTGGCGGGTGTCGCTGTGGCCACTGCGGCCATAGTGGTGGTGCTGTCGGTGTTTAACGGCTTTGCCGACCTTGGCGAGCGCCAGGCTTCGGTGGTTGACCCCGACCTGCTAATTACGCCTGTGCAAGGCAAGACTATAGCCCGGGGTGACTCACTGGCCGAGGCTGTGGCTGCCATGCCTGGGGTGCGGGCGGCGGCGCCGGTGGTGCAGGAGCGAGGCTTGCTGATAAGCAATACCGCTCAGGTTCCGGTGCGTTTCAAAGGGGTGCCTGCCGGATATTCCGCCGTGGTGCCGCTCGACTCGCTGGTAGTTGACGGCGTGTACCAGCCGGACAGTGCGGTTGGGCTTCCGTCGGCCAATGTATCCATAGGCGTGGCCTATCACGGGGCCGTGTCGCCTTCGACCGACCGAGCCGTACAGCTGTATGTGCCGCGGCGCAACGGGCGAATCAATCCGGCCAATCCTGCTGCATCGTTCCGTGGGGATACTTTGCTGGTGTGGTCGGTATTGCGCAGCGATGTGCAGGAATTTGATGCCGACCTGATGATTGTACCTTTGGAGGTTTCGCGCCGCCTGCTTGATTACAGCCACGAGGCCACGGCCGTGGAGGTGGCGTTGGAGCCGTCGGCCGATGTAGCAGCTATAGCCGCCGACATAGGCCGTGCCAATCCGGGGCTTGAGGTATCCGACAGGCTGCAGCAGCAGAGCGAGGCGTTCCGCATGATAGCCATAGAGAAATGGATGACCTTTCTGATGCTGATATTCATACTTGTGATAGCATCGTTCAACGTGGTCAGCACCTTGTCGCTGCTGGTAGTGGAGAAGCGCTCCGACATGGAGGTGCTGCGCTTTACAGGCGCTCCGCGCTCTCTGATTCGCTCCGTATTCGTGTGGCAGGGCTGGCTTATAAGTATGCTCGGAGGCCTTGCGGGCATTGTTCTGGGCGCGCTCCTTTCGCTTTGGCAGCAGCATGGCCACATAATCCGACTCAACGCCGACGCCTCGGCCCTTACAATTGACTATTATCCTGTACGGCTGGCATGGCCCGACCTGCTGTTGGTGCTGGGCGTGATAGCTGTGGTATCGCTGCTGGCCGGACTGACAACCCGATTTTTTCAAAAGAAATAAGCACAGAAAATATGCAGACTGTATTATTCAACAGCACCATATTCGGCCCGATACACTCGCGCCGGCTGGGATCGTCGTTAGGTGTGAATCTATCGCCCTCCGACGGCAAAATATGTTCGTTCGACTGCCTTTATTGCGAGGCCGGCTACAATGCCCAGGGGCCCGGCACAAGCGGTCTGCCTGCGCGGACCGAGGTGGCGCGTATGCTCGACGAAAAGCTGGCCGCCATGCGTGCGGCAGGCCAGGGGCTTGATGTAATTACATTCTCGGGCAACGGCGAGCCTACCATACACCCCGATTTCGCAGGCATAATCGATGACACCATTGCTTTGCGCGACAAATACTTTCCGCAGGTAAAGATTAGCGTTCTCACCAACTCGACCATGCTGGGCAGACCACAGGTTGTAGAGGCACTGCGCAAGGTCGACAACAACATACTGAAGCTCGACAGCGCCATCGAACGCACCGTACAGTTGCTCGACCGCCCGAGTCTATCCTATCGTCTGCCCAAGGTAATAGAGCAGCTGGCGCAGTTCAGTGGCAGCGGGATCATCCAGACCATGATTACCCGCGGCAGCCATGACGGTGAGGCCGTCGATAACAGTACCGACGAAGAAATTGCCGCCCTCATCGAGGCATACCGCCATATAAATCCGCGCAGCATAATGATATACTCTATCGACCGCCGCACACCCGAGCAAAGCCTGCAGAAGGTCGAAAAGGCCGAGCTCCGGGCCATCGCCGCCCGCATCACAGAAGCCACCGGTATAGAGGTGTCTGTTGCGTGATTCGCGGAAAATGATTAAATTTGCGTAATAAAACAGAACGATGGAAAACGGTAACGAAGCTCAAGGCAAGAAACGAGGCTGGCTGGGTCGCTACATGTCGGTAGCGGCTCTGGCGGTGATTGCATATTTTGTGTACTTACTCTTTTTCAGCTCACATTCGGCCATGAAAAAATTCGAGTACCAGCGTGTTATCGACTCGCTGCAGCGCGAGGTCAATGCCTCGGAGGATTCGGTGGCCTACTACCGCGGCCTCAATGAAAAACTGCGCAGCGACTCACGTGCGGTCGAGCAGGTAGTACGCGAGGAACACAACATGAACCGCCCCGGCGAGGACGTGTACGTGATGGAGCCCGATGCCGGACGGTAGTTCTGCCGCCGTCGCCTTTTCCACCATATAAACTCAACACTGCATTAATTGAAAAATAAGATTTTCCAGGGCCTTGTGCCCGTTGGCTTGCTGCTGGTAGCACTGGCCACAATGGAGCCGCTGATACTGCACCCGTTCAATCCCGGCGGCTGGTTCCAATATGTATATGCCGCGGGAGCGGTATTGCTGCTTCTGTGCCGCCTTTTTATCACTCACGGCGCCACCGACCTGCGTCTGCGCCGCCTCTACCGCATGGAAGGCTGGAGCGCGATATTCTTTTGCGCCGGCACCTTCTTTATGTTCTATCCGTCGGGCACCATGCGCGACTGGTTGGCCTTTACGCTGGCCGGAGCCGCCATACAGATATTTACTTCAATAATGATTCCGATGCGGCAGCGCAAATTGCTGAATACAAAAAAGTAAAATTATAAATGGCAAAGAAATACGTGGAAACTCCGCTGATGAAGCAGTACACCGAGATGAAAGCCAAGCATCCCGATGCAGTATTGCTTTTCCGCGTGGGCGACTTTTACGAAACTTTCTCTGACGATGCCATCTCTGCCTCGGAAATCCTGGGCATAACCCTTACACGCCGCGCCAACGGAGCGGCGCAGTCGGTAGAGCTCGCCGGCTTTCCGCATCATGCCCTTGACACCTACTTGCCGCGTTTGGTGCGTGCCGGCAAGCGTGTGGCCATCTGCGAGCAACTCGAAGACCCCAAACTCACCAAAAAGCTGGTGAAGCGCGGCATAACCGAGCTTGTAACCCCCGGCGTGGCTATGGCTGATACCGTGCTGTCGAACAAAGAGAATAACTTTCTGGCCTCAGTCTGCTTCAGCCGCGACGCCGTAGGCGTGGCCTTTCTCGACATCAGCACCGGCGAGTTTCTGGCAGCCCAGGGCAGCGTCGGGTATGTCGACAAGATTCTGGAGTCTATGGCTCCGAAAGAACTAATAGTCGAGCACGGATGTATGGAGCAGGCCCGGCAGTCGTTCAGCACCCACCCGGCCACCTTTGAGCTCGACGACTGGATGTTCGCCTACGACAATGCCACCGAGCGCCTGCTGCGGCAGTTCGGCACCGCCTCGCTCAAAGGATTCGGCATCGACAGCATGACACAGTCCATCATAGCCGCCGGAGCCATACTGCATTACCTTGACCTTACAAAGCATACCCGCATAGGGCATATAACCTCCATATCGCGTATCGAACAGGAGCGATTTGTGCGTCTTGACCGGTTTACGGTGCGCAATCTCGAACTGCTCGACTCGCTCGAGCGCGACGGACGCTCGCTGCTGTCGGTTATCGACCGCACGGTAAGTCCGGGCGGAGCCCGTCTGCTCAAACGCTGGCTGGCCTTCCCGCTCAAAGAACCCAAAGCTATCAACGAGCGCCTCGATGTGGTGGAGTACTTCTTTCGCCATCCCGACGACCGCGATGAAGTGGCTTATGCTCTCTCAGGCATGGGCGACCTCGAACGCCTTATCTCCAAGCTTGCTACCCGCCGCATCACCCCTCGCGAAATCTTAGGTATAGCTACAGCCCTCGACGCCGTTGAGCCTGTAAGCCGCCTGTGCATGCACTGCGAACTTCCGGGCTTGAGCGCCATGGCCTCGCGACTCGACCTCTGCTCCGACGTGATAGAGCTCATACGCTCGCGTGTGCGTCAGGACGCCCCCAACGCTCTCGGCCGAGGGCCGGTGTTCAATCACGGCGTAGACAGCGAGCTCGACCGCCTGCACTCCCTCTCGACCAACGGCAAGGAATATCTGATGCAGATTCAGGCCCGCGAGAGCAAAGCCACCGGAATCTCCTCACTGAAGATAGGGTTCAACAACGTGTTCGGCTACTATATCGAAGTTACCAACACCCATAAGGACAAGGTGCCGCCGGAGTGGATACGCAAGCAGACATTAGTGAACGCCGAGCGATATATAACCGAGGAACTCAAAACCTACGAAGAGCAGATAACCGGTGCTCAGGAACACATCGACATAATAGAGCGACGCCTTTACGACGACCTGCTTGACAAGCTCTCCGAGTCGATACCGCGCCTGCAGACTGATGCCGCCATACTGTCGGCAATCGACGTGCTCACCGCTTTCACCGATGTAGCCCGTACATACCGCTATAATCGTCCGGTAGTTGACGACTCGCTTATACTCAAGCTTGTCGAAGCCCGACACCCGGTAATCGAGCGCCAGCTGCCCCCGGGTGAACCCTATGTAAGCAACTCGGTGGAACTGCACAACGACCATACGCAGGTGATGATGATTACCGGTCCAAACATGTCGGGTAAGTCGGCACTGCTGCGTCAGACCGCCCTCAACGTAATCATGGCCCAGATAGGCTGCTTTGTGGCAGCCGACAGCGCCCACATAGGCGTGATTGACAAGATATTCACCCGTGTGGGAGCCAGCGACAACATATCGCTGGGCGAGTCGACATTCATGGTGGAGATGAACGAGGCCGCCGCGATACTCAACAATATCAGCCGTCGGTCGCTGATACTCTTCGACGAGCTTGGCCGCGGCACTTCTACCTACGACGGCATCAGCATAGCCTGGTCGATTGTCGAATACCTGCATCAGCACGGCGCGGAGCATCCGAAAACGCTCTTCGCCACCCACTACCACGAACTCAACGACATGGAGGCCTCATTCCCCCGCATAGCCAACTACAACGTATCGGTAAAGGAAATCGACGGCAAGGTCGTGTTTCTGCGCAAGCTGGCTCCAGGCGGCAGTCAGCACAGTTTCGGCATACATGTAGCCCGTCTGGCCGGCATGCCCCGCGAAATCATCGACCGGGCAGAGAGCATACTCCGTCAGCTTGAACGTCACAACTCGCAGGAAGGCGAAAGGCCGGCAGTTGAGGCCACATCTGCCGACGGCGTACAACTCAGCTTTTTCCAGCTCGATGACCCTGTGCTCGAGCAGGTTCGCGACGCACTCTTAGGTCTTGACATAAACCGCCTCACCCCCATCGAGGCCCTTACCAAGCTCAACGACCTCCGCAGCATCATCACTGCCCGATGATGCTTGATTGATGAGCGTGGTCATAAAAAAGAAGCGGGCATCCCGACCGGGATGCCCGCAATGCGATGAATGGATGGAGTCCGTTTATTTGCCGGCTGCCAGAGCCTTGGCGCGCTCGTAGTATTTGCGGATGTCGCGCTGAGTGCCGTCGTTATAGTTCGCTGCCGAGGGGTCGGAGGGGTCGGCATCGAAGTAGGGGTTTGCGGCATATTCGGGATAGTCATTGAGGATTTTCTCGAAACATTCGGCTTCCTTGGCATAGTTTTTCTGCACGTGATATACGTTGGCGGCTTTTACCAGAGCGAACGGAGCGAGAGCAGCGTTGTCGTCGGCTTTGCCGGCAGCTTTAAGGAAACAATCGAGGGCCTTGTCGAGCTGTTCGAGGTTGGCATAGCAGTTGCCTTTGGCTATGAGTACACCCACGGGAGCGAGTTCGCCTTTAAGCGAAGCGGCGTCGAAGTGCTTAATGGCTTCTTCGTATTTTTTGTTCTGATAGAGCAGTATTCCGGCCATGGCTTCGGAGCGCTGTGCGCTTTTGCCATGCATGTCTGCAGCCTTGAGGTAGAGGGGCAGGGCAAGAGAGTCGGCATCGGCACCGCCTTTGACAAGAGTCATGTCGGCTGTAGCCGCGGCTTCGTCGGCCTTGCGGTTGTTGGCCTGCGATATGAAGAACCAGGCGAGTGCAGCCACCAGAATTACAGCGAAAGCTACGCTAAGGGCTACGATACGTTTTTTGTTGGCCTTGGCTTTGGCCAGTAACATTTCGCCGGGGTCGCCGGCGTTGTTATCCACTGCCACATTGGTGGCTTCGGTCTGCTGAGGATTGTTTGTTGCCATCTATTATGATAATGTTTTCGGTTTTTTATTTCAGTGATTGGTCGGCGTATAGCTTTCCGAACTGCAAAAGTAGTGCAAATTTCGCATATCTGAAAATTTTCGGGGGCTATTTTTTGTTATAAGCTACAAAAGGCCTTAAATTTGCAGTATAAAATTTTTATATCAGGCATGAAACAGTTTGAAATTACCATCAAGGTTGAGGTTCTGGGATATGATGAACTTAACTCCGACGAGGAGCAGCTGGCTTTGCTTGCCCGCGAGGCTACTGAGCGTTCGTATGCTCCGTACAGCAATTTCCGTGTGGGTGCGGCTATAGCTCTCGACAATGGCGAGATTGTGTCGGGTGCCAATCAGGAAAATGTGGCTTATCCGTCGGGTACTTGTGCTGAGCGTTCGGCGTGCTTTTATGCGCATGCCCGCTATCCGCAGGCGAAGTTCCGCCGGATAGCGGTCGCCGCCCGTGGCACGGACGGCGAGTTTGTGGCCGACCCGGTGGCTCCGTGCGGAGCCTGCCGTCAGTCGCTGCTGGAGTATGAGATGCTTGCCGGAGGGCCGGTGGAAGTGCTGCTGTGCGGCAAGGACAAGGTGTATCGCTTGCCGTCGGTGGTTTCGATGCTGCCTCTGGCATTTACTGATTTCTGACAGGAATAATCCCCGTAGCATACACGTGCGCACACATAGAAACCATAATCGGCAACGGTCTTATGGTTTCTATGTGTATTCGACGTATATTATTTCTTTCGGGGTGCGGCGCGTTTTTTGCGCAATACCATGGCCGAGCGGGCGGGCAGATATAGTTTGAGCCATTCCACTCCGGCGGGAGCGTAAAGTTCGTCGTGCAGGGTGATGTGTTCGACTTTCTCGTCAATGTTGCCGTAGCCGCCGAAGTCGGGGTTATCGGTGGTGAGTACAGTGCGGTAGTTGCCGGCGGGTGCGAGTATGCCGTAGTCTGTGAACGACTTGGCCGGATTGAAGTTGAACACAAATACCAGGTCGCCGCGCATGAAGGCGAGAATCTGGTCGTCGTCTTTCTCCCAAAGTTTGCGTATCGGCAGAGCCTGGAAATTGTACACGCTGCTCACGAGGTGTATCATGGCGTTGTCGAAGTTGTTGAGCCACTCGTATTTGAGCAGACCGTTGTCGACGAGGCTCCATTGGCGGCGTGCGTATTTGTGGCTCCATCCGTTGCCTTCGCGTGGGAAGTCAATCCATTCGGGGTGGCCCCATTCATTGCCCATGAAGTTGAGGTAGCCTCCGTTGATGCTTGAAAGGGTCACCAATCGAATCATCTTGTGCATGGCTATGCCCCGGGCCACGGTCATGTCGCCGTCATCCTTGTTCATGTGCCAGTACATTTCTTTGTCGATCAGGCGGAAAATCACTGTTTTGTCACCTACCAGAGCCTGGTCGTGGCTTTCGACGTAAGATATGGTTTTCTCGTCGGCGCGGCGGTTTGTGAGTTCCCAGAATATCGATGTCGGATGCCAGTCCTCGTCCTTCTTTTCCTTGAGAGTTTTTATCCAGTAGTCAGGAATACCCATTGCCATTCGGTAGTCGAAGCCAATGCCGCCGTCGGCCACCGGAGTTGCCAGGCCCGGCATTCCGCTCATTTCCTCGGCTATAGTTATGGCTTTGTGGTTTATCTGGTGTATGAGGGTGTTGGCCAGGGTGAGGTATGTAATGGCGTTGGTGTCCTGGGCACCGTTGTAGTAGTCGCCGTATCCGCCGAAGGCCTGTCCGAGGCCGTGGTTGTAGTACAGCATCGAAGTGACGCCGTCGAAGCGAAAACCGTCGAAGTGGTATTCTTCGAGCCAGTATTTGCAGTTGGAGAGCAGAAAGTGCAGCACCTCGTTCTTGCCGTAATCGAAGCAGAGCGAGTCCCATGCAGGGTGTTCGCGACGGCTGTCGCCGTAGAAGTAGAGGTCGTAGCTGCCGTCGAGTCGTCCGAGTCCTTCGGCCTCGTTCTTCACGGCGTGCGAGTGTACAATGTCCATGATTACGGCTATGCCCAGTCGGTGTGCGTCATCGATAAGGTGTTTGAGGTCTTCGGGTGTTCCGAAACGGCTGGAGGCGGCGAAGAAATTCGACACGTGGTAGCCGAACGAGCCGTAGTAGGGGTGCTCCTGTATGGCCATAATCTGTATGGCGTTGTAGCCGTCGGCGGCTATGCGAGGCAGAATCTCGGTGCGGAATTCCTCGTAAGTGCCCACGCCTTCGCGTTCCTGGGCCATGCCTATGTGGCACTCATATATGAGCAGGGGTTTGGTGTCGGGGGTGAATTTGTCGTGTTCCCATTTATAGGCTGTTGCCGGTTCCCATACCTGAGCCGAGAATATTTTGGTGTTAGGGTCCTGCACCACGCGGTTGGCGTATGCCGGAATGCGTTCGGCTTTGCCACCGGGCCATTCCACAATCATTTTATAAAGCTGTCCGTGGCTGACGGCCTTGGCAGGTATGCGTATTTCCCATACACCGCCGTCGAGTTTTTTGAGTCCGAATTCGGGTCGCTGTTCCCAGTTGGAGAAATCTCCAACCAGAGTTATGGCGGAAGCGTTGGGTGCCCATTCGCGGAAAATCCATTCTTTGCCGTCGCGATGAAGTCCAAAATATTTGTGGGCGTTGGCGAAGTCGGTAAGCGACTTGCAGTTGACGGTCAGGTCGGCGAGTTTCCGAATATAATCTTGGTGTCGTCCGTTGATAGCGTCGGTATATGGTTCGAGCCAGGGGTCGTTTTTGATAATGGGCAGTATTCTGGGTTTGCGTGCCGCCGGTTTGCGGCCCGTCTTTTTATTTTGATTGTCGGTTTTCATACCCTGATGCTTGTGTTTGGGGTTTAGTAAGTTACAAACTTAACAAAAAAGACTGGAAAAATATAATTAATTAACACAAATTAGTGAAAATAGCGATTTTCGCTGATGCTGTCGCAGCGGGAACCTCTGCTGTGGTATTGATTTTTTTTTGTATCTTTGCGAATCATACAATTACACTCTTCCATGAAACGATTAAGATCCTTGGCAGTCGGCCTGGTAGCCGGCGCATTTTCGATTTGTGGCGCAAAATCGGCGCCGAATGTGATTTCTAATATAGAGCCTCCGTACTGGTGGACAGGAATGGCCAATGATACTTTGCAGATTATGCTTACGGGCGACAATATTGCCCGTGCGGACTTCTCGGTGGATTATTCCGGAGTGAAGCTGCTGGAGCAGCTCAGCCTCGACAGCCCCAACTACAAACTGCTGTATCTGACCATTGCTCCCGATACCAAAGCCGGTAATATGCAGCTGCGTTATACCCTCGACGGACGTAAGGCGGCAGTGCCCTACGAGCTTAAGAAGCGCGACCGTGCCGCCTCGGAATACCGTGGCTTCGATGCCGGCGATGTGCTGTATCTGCTTATGCCCGACCGCTTTGCCAAGGGCTTGGACGACAAGGATGTCGACATGGACGTTCTGGAATATCCGGTGGCGGCCGAGCGCAACAAACCCAACTCGCGACACGGCGGCGACATGCGCGGCATACGCAACCATCTGGACTACATCGACTCGCTTGGCGTAACAGCCATATGGCTGTGCCCGGTGCTGGAAAACGACATGCCCGGCGGCAGCTATCACGGCTATGCCACTACCGATTATTATAAAATAGATCCACGCTTCGGCTCTAACAGCGAGTATTCGCAGTTGGTAAGCGATGCGCATGCCAGGGGACTTAAAGTGGTGATGGACATGATTTTCAACCACTCAGGCTCCAATCATCCTTGGATGAAAGATGCGCCGTCGCACGATTGGTTCAATCATCCCGCGCAGGATGTGATGACCAATTACCGCCTCACCACCATTCACGACCCATACGTGAGCGACTACGACCTCGACCACACCGTCAACGGATGGTTTGTGCCCATGATGCCCGACCTCAACCAGCGCAATCCGCACCTGATGAAATATCTTACCCAGAACTCAATTTGGTGGATCGAGTCAGCAAAAATCGACGGAATACGTATGGACACCTATCCATACGCCGATATGCGGGCCATGGCCGGATGGGCCGCCGATGTGCTGCGCGAGTATCCGGACTTCAATATTGTGGGCGAGTGCTGGTATGGTAAAGAATCGGGCGGTGCTTTCTGGCAGGCCGGCAGCAAACTCAATCCGGTCGATACTCACCTGCCCAGTGTTATGGACTTTTACTTTGTACAGGACGGACGCAAGGCGTTTTATGAAGATACCGACCCGTGGCACGGGCTGAACGACCTGTACGATCACTTGTCGCAGGACTTCATGTACCCCGACCCGCAGCATATACTCACCTTTCTCGACAACCACGACTCGGACCGCTTTCTGCTCGAAGAACCTGAGAATATCGACAACTGGAAGCAGGCCGTGGCATTTCTTCTGACCTCGCGCGGCATACCGCAGATTTATTATGGAACCGAGCTGCTGATGTACGGCAGCAAAGAAGGCAGCGACGGATATGTGCGTCTTGATTTTCCCGGCGGTTTCCCAGGCGACGAGGTCAACGCCTTCAAGGCCGAAGGCCGCACGCCGCTGCAGAACGAGGCATGGAACTATATGTCGAAGCTGCTGCAGTGGCGCCGCAACGAGGCTCGCGATATAATGGCCCATGGCTCGCTTAAGCATTTCATGCCGCAGAACGGCCTGTACGTATATCAGCGCAAGCTCGGCGACAAGGCGGTGACGGTGATTCTCAACGGTCGCGACAGTGAACAGACCCTTACTATGGAGCGCACTGTAGAGGCCATGCCCTATGGTTTGCGCCTGTATGATATTATCAGCGACAGCCCTGTGACCATAGAGGAAACCATGACCTTTGCGCCACGCCAGGTAATGATACTTCAAAACTGGTAGGACCCGATGATTCGACGCAGTTTGCCTGTGCGACGGAATTTTCGTAACTTTGCGGAAATTTTTGTATTAATTTAATATGGTATCAGTCGACGCTCTTACTGTTGAATTCGGGGGCACTACCCTGTTCAAGGACATATCTTTTGTAATCAATCCCAAGGATCGCATAGCCCTGATGGGCAAAAACGGCGCCGGCAAAAGCACACTGCTGAAAATTCTGGCCG
>CAJTRC010000001.1 GCA_910578365.1 uncultured Muribaculaceae bacterium | reverse complement strand
TTTTAAGCCAAAACTGAAAAAAACAAGATTTTGATAACAGGATAACCTTTTGACATACAGACATAGAAAAATTAACCGCTCCGGACTGAAGCGGGTAAGGGAGGATGTGCTCTTTATTTTAGTTTAAATGAAAGAGCCGTGACGCATAACAAAAAATATATGGGATAATTCTTGCAAAACCGGAAAATTTAGACTAATTTTGCGCCATAATTTTTTAAGCTTGTTTATGAAGCGCATTTATATAATGCCATTGCATTAATTGATTCGACAATGGCAAGGTTATCCCGACATCGACAACGGCATAAAGAGAGCCCCGACGCAACGCCTACTGCGGAGCGCCGAACTTAGCCTCCCCGCCTGAGTCGCCGCCGGGAATTTTATTTTTGTCACTTCCAATACTTCCAATATGTCAATGCTAAGATTTAAAGTGGTCGAAGAAGCTTTCGACCGTAAGGCCATTCCGGTTGAAACGCCTTCGGAGCGTCCCGAACAGTATTATGCCAAATACGTGTTCAACGACCAGAAGATGTTTCAGTATCTGCCTAAGAAAACCTACGATGCCTTAGTAGGCGCAATTGCCAACAAACAGCCCATCAGCCGCGAGGTGGCCGACTCGGTTGCCGAAGGCATGAAACGCTGGGCAATCGAGAACGGCGCCCGCCACTATACCCACTGGTTCCACCCGCTCACCGACGGTACCGCTGAGAAGCACGATGCCTTTATCGAACACGACGGCAAGGGCGGTGTCATTGAAACCTTCTCCGGCAAACTGCTCGTACAGCAGGAACCCGATGCGTCGAGTTTCCCCAACGGCGGTATCCGCAACACTTTCGAGGCCCGCGGATATTCGGCATGGGATATTTCGTCGCCGGCTTTCATCATGGGCGAAACCCTATGTATTCCAACCATTTTTATCAGCTATACGGGCGAGTCGCTCGACTATAAAACTCCGCTGCTGCGGGCCCTCAACAGTGTTGACCGCGCCGCTACTGCGGTTGCACAGCTGTTTGACCCCGAAGTAAAGCACGTACACAGCTATCTTGGCTGGGAGCAGGAGTACTTCCTCGTCGACGAAGCTCTTTACTCCGCCCGACCCGACTTGGTGATGACAGGTCGCACGCTCATGGGTCACGAAAGCGCCAAGAACCAGCAGCTCGAGGACCATTACTTCGGTGCAATTCCCTCGCGTGTGGAGGCATTCATGCTCGACCTCGAAATCGAGTGCCACAAACTGGGTATCCCGGCTAAAACACGCCACAACGAGGTGGCGCCCAATCAGTTTGAACTCGCTCCTATATTTGAGGAAACAAACCTGGCCAACGACCATAACCTGCTGCTGATGTCGGTTATGAACGAAGTCGCACGCCGACACAACTTCAGAGTGCTTCTGCACGAAAAGCCTTTTGCCGGTGTAAACGGCTCGGGCAAGCACAACAACTGGAGTCTTGGCACTGACAAGGGTGTACTTCTGTTCGCGCCCGGCAAGACTTTGCGCGACAATCTGCAGTTCATAACATTTGTAGTAAACGTAATGGCCGCCGTACACCGCCACAACGCTCTACTGAAGGCCTCGATTATGTCGGCCACAAATGCACACCGGCTTGGTGCAAACGAGGCGCCCCCGGCCATCATATCGATTTTCACCGGCAGTCAGCTGGCAAGTGTACTCGATTTGCTTGAGAAATCGTCGAAAGAACAGCTCGCCGACCTCTCGTCGAAAGAAGCCCTATCAGTAGGTGTGGCACAAATTCCCGAGCTGCTTATCGACAATACCGACCGTAACCGTACATCGCCGTTCGCTTTCACCGGCAACAGATTTGAATTCCGTGCCGTAGGTTCGAGTGCCAACTGTGCCTCGGCCATGATTGCACTTAACGCTGTGGTGGCCGACCAGCTGGCAATATTCCACCGCATTGTAAGCGAGCGTACTGCCGCCGGCGAAATCCTTGAAGAAGTACTCCTTGACGAACTTCGCAAGCTTATCGTAGAATCAAAAGCCATACACTTCGACGGCAACGGCTACTCTGACGAATGGAAAGCCGAAGCGGCACGGCGCGGCCTCGACTGCGAAACTTCGGCACCGAAAATTTTCGATGCTTACCTGAGCAAGCAGTCCGAGGAAATGTTCGCCCGCACCGGAGTTTTCACCCGCGTTGAACTCGAGGCACGAAATGAGGTGAAATGGGAGATGTACACCAAAAAGGTGCAGATTGAGGCCCGTGTGCTCGGCGACCTCGCCATCAACCATATTATTCCGGTTGCAACCCGCTACCAGTCGATACTCGTGGATAATGTAGTTAAACTCAAAAGCCTGTTCAGCGGCAGCAAGGGCGATGAAATAGTGGCGCACGACCTCGATACCATCGAACGCATCAGCCGGCACATGTGTGTAATCAAGGCCGAAACATATAAAATGATTGACGCCCGCAAGGCTGCAAACACTATTGCATGCGAACGCGAAAAGGCAATCGCATACCACGATACCGTATTGCCTTGCCTGGAAACTATCAGATACCATATCGACAAGCTCGAACTTATGGTCGACAACGAAATGTGGCCTCTGCCTAAATATCGCGAACTCCTATTCATACGATAAATGGAACAACTCAAACACGAGTGTGGCGTAGCCATGATACGGCTACGCCATCCTCTTGATTATTACCGACGCAAATACGGTAACCCCACTTGGGCGCTCGACAAATTATATCTGCTAATGGAGAAGCAGCACAACCGTGGCCAGGAAGCAGCCGGTGTGGGCGTGGTGAAACTTCATTCGCAGCCGGGCCATGAATATATATTCCGCGAGCGTGCACTTGGTGTCGATGCGATTTCCGAAATTTTCGGAAAAATCAAGGCCAGACTCACACGCGATGTATTTGAGCAGCCTGATGATGATATCGAACGCTATGCCCCGTTTATGGGCGAAATTCTCATGGGCCATCTGCGCTACTCCACTACAGGCAAAAGCGGCATTTCGTATGTGCATCCGTTCCTGCGCCGTAACAACTGGCGCTCTCGCAATATGCTGCTGTGCGGCAATTTCAACATGACCAACGTCGACGAAATTTTCAGCCGAATAGAAGCTTCCGGCCAGCACCCGCGCATATACTCCGACACTGTGATGCTGCTTGAGCAGCTGGGCTATGCTCTCGACAAGGAGAACCACCGGATATATCGCGATTTCCGCGATACAATGGGAGGTATCGAACTGGCGACAGCTATTGAGGACAATCTCGACTTAAGCCGTGTACTTGCCGAGGCATCGCCCGCCTGGGACGGCGGTTACGTGATATGCGGCGCTACCGGTTCGGGCGATATGTTTGCCCTGCGCGACCCTCATGGCATTCGTCCAGCGTTCTATTATTACGACGATGATGTGGTAGTACTTGCATCGGAGCGCCCGGTGATACAGACAACATTCGATGTGCGTCGCACGCAGGTACACGAACTTGCACCAGGCGAAGCTCTGATGGTAAGCAAAGCCGGACACATGAGCTTAAAACGTGTGTTGCCGGAAGCCGAAAACCGGCGCTGCTCGTTCGAGCGCATTTACTTCTCGCGAGGCTCCGACGCCGACATATATCGCGAACGCAAGGAACTTGGACACAGTCTGGTGCCGGCATTGATGAAAATGGTGGACGGCGACTTCGAAAACACTGTTTTCTCCTTTATTCCGAACACCGCCGAAGTGGCTTATATGGGTATGGTCGAAGGACTCGAACAGCAACTCGACATGCAGAAGTCCGATATGATACTGAAACTGCAGAGTGAGGGCAAGCTCGACCCAAAGTCGCTGCAGGAGGTAATGGAACGGAAACTGCGCCTCGAAAAAGTGGCCCTCAAAGATATCAAGCTGCGCACATTCATAGCCGAAGGTGAGTCGCGCAACGACCTTGCGGCGCATGTCTACGACGTCACTTACGGCTGCATACGCAACAATATCGACACACTGGTAGTAATCGACGACTCCATTGTGCGTGGTACAACTCTGCGTCAGAGCATTATAAAGATGCTCGACCGTCTGCACCCGCGCCGGATTATAGTGGTTTCGTCCTCTCCGCAGGTACGTTATCCCGATTACTACGGCATCGACATGTCGCGCATGAGCGAGTTCATAGCTTTCAAGGCGGCCATAGAACTGCTGCAGCAGAACGGTATGTCTGATGTGCCGCAGCGAGTGTATCGCGAATGCTTAGAACAACTGAAACTGCCCGCAGCTATGCAACACAACTGTGTAAAAGACATTTACGCACCATTCTCCGACGAAAGCATAAGCCGCCAAATAGCCGATATGCTTACCGGGCCTGAAATCAATGCCAAGGTGGATATACTCTATCAGACACTCGAAGGACTGCACCGCGCTTGCCCCGACTATCCGGGCGATTGGTATTTCTCCGGAAACTACCCCACACCGGGCGGCACAAGGCTCGTAAACTTGGCCTATGTGAACTATTATGAGAAATTTCTGACCCAAACTAATTGATAATTAGAAAAAAATTTGTAAATTTGCGCTCTGAATTTTTGAAACTAAGGTTTTATGGACAATTGCAATAAGGAAATCGACCTGCTTTTTGAAACAAGCTGGGAGGTTTGCAACAAAATCGGAGGCATATATACTGTGCTTTCGACCAAAGCCCGTACACTCCAGACACTCTATAAAGACAAGGTTATCTTTATCGGCCCGGATGTTTGGTCGGAAGATAACCCGTCGCCATATTTTACAGAATCGAAAACTCTGTTGCGCAAATGGGCCCGACAAGCATTGCTGCCTCAAGGCGTCGATGTGCGTGTAGGCCGTTGGAATATCCCGGGCAGGCCCATCGCCATTTTGGTGAAATTCGACGGCATGTATGCTGTAAAGGATGAATTCTACGGACGCATGTGGCAGTTATACGGCGTGGACTCGCTTCATGCCTACGGCGACTACGACGAAGGCTGCGCTTTTGCTCACGCCGCCGGTATAGTCATAGAGAGCCTGGTCGACTTTTTTACCAAAGAGAAGACCATAAATGCCGGAAAAGCATCGGTTATAGCTCATTTCGACGAATGGACTACCGGCATGGGCCTGCTGTATGTAAAAGCCAATCTGCCGCAGGTGGCAACCGTGTTTACGACTCATGCCACAAGCATAGGCCGAAGCATCTGCGGCAACGGTAAACCATTGTACGACTATCTGCAGAACTACAACGGCGACCAGATGGCCCGTGAACTGAACATGGAGTCGAAGCACTCGCTCGAAAAAGCCGCTGCAACCCAGGCCGACTGTTTTACCACAGTCAGCGAAGTTACAGCACGTGAGTGTGAGCAGTTGCTCGGACGCCGTCCCGACGTAGTTACCCCCAACGGTTTTGAAAAAGACTTCGTGCCAAAAGGCGTCAAGTTTGCGGCCGCACGCAAGGCCGCACGCAAGCGTATGCTTGACGTGGCCTCTGCCCTCACTGGCGTGGAGTATTCAGCCGATACATTCCTGTTGGCCACTTCCGGTCGATTCGAATACCGCAACAAAGGCATCGACCTCTTTCTTGACACAATAGACCGCCTTGGTAACCTCGACCCTGTTCGCCCTGTACTGGCATTCATTATGGTGCCCGCATGGTGCGGTGGACCTCGTCAGGACCTCGCCCACCAGCTTGACCTGGGGCAGAAAACACGCCTCGGCGACCCGTTTATCACCCATACACTCAACAACTACGACTCCGACGCCATAATACAGCGTATCCACAGCCTCGGCTTCGCAAACGACGGCGGCTCGCGCGTGTCAGTAATATATGTCCCCTGCTACCTCAACGGTACCGACGGAATATTCGACATGACATACTATCAATTGCTGCCGGGCCTTGATGCCACAGTATTTCCCAGCTACTATGAACCATGGGGATATACTCCGTTGGAAAGTGTGGCGTTCGGTGTTCCCACGATAACCACCGGTCTGAGCGGTTTCGGACAATGGGTACTCGACAACTTTGAAAACTCGTTTGAAGCCTGCGGTGTACGTGTTGAAAAACGCGGCGACAGCGATTACAATCATGTACGCGATGCAATAGCCGGAGATTTGAAATCTCTGATTTCCGATAGTGTGGCAAAGGCCGCGCAGTTCTCGCAGGCTGCAAAGGCCACAGCTGCCGCGGCATCGTGGACTAACTTCATAACCGACTATGAAAAAGCCTACTGTATAGCTTTGGCATCTGCCGCACAGCATATTCCGGCGTCCGCTACTGTAACTGCGATGACACCCAAACATCGCGGACGCACTAAAAAAGCATAGTTGCTTACATTAATATATTAGTGCGGGAGCTTTACCGCACTGCCTTATGAACTAAAAACACAATCTGAAATTATAATTATGAAACTTCCGGTTAGTAATACCAACGCACCTGTATGGCGCGACATCACTGTGAAGTCTGAACTTCCTTCCCAGCTCAAGGCCCTTGATGAACTTGCCAAGAACCTCTGGTGGGTCTGGAACAGCGAAGCCAAGAACCTTTTCCGTGAACTTGACCCTGACCTGTGGCGCGCCACAGGCGAAAATCCTGTGATGCTGCTCCAGCAGCTCAGCGGCGATCGCGTTAAAGAAATCATTGCCGACCAGGTGATGATGGACCGCATTACAGGCGTTTACGCCGACTTTAAGGAGTACATGAAGAAGCCCATGCGCAAGGACATTCCTTCGGTGAGCTACTTCTCGATGGAATACGGCTTGTGCAACTGCCTGAAAATCTACTCCGGTGGTCTTGGCGTGCTTGCCGGCGACTATATCAAGGAAGCCAGCGACTCATGTGTGGACATGACTGCTGTCGGTTTCCTCTATCGCTACGGCTACTTCACACAAAGCCTCAGCGTCGACGGTCAGCAGATTGCCAACTACGAGCCCCAGAACTTCAATCAGCTCCCTATTGAGCAGGTTCTCGATAAAAACGGCCACCCTATGATTTTGGAGGTGCCCTACCCCGGACGAATCATCTACAGCCACATCTGGCGTGTGAATGTAGGCCGCATGAAACTCTATCTGCTTGATACCGACTTCGACATGAACTCGGAGTACGACCGACCCATCACACATCAGCTCTACGGCGGTGACTGGGAAAACCGTATCAAACAGGAATATCTGCTGGGTATCGGCGGTGTGCTGATGCTGAAGAAACTCGGCATCAAGAGCCAGCTCTACCACTGCAACGAAGGTCATGCCGCACTGCTCAATCTGCAGCGTCTGGTCGACTACGTAAACGAAGACCATCTTGACTTCAACGTGGCTCTCGAACTTGTTCGTGCTTCAAGCCTTTACACCGTGCACACTCCCGTGCCCGCAGGCCACGACTACTTCGACGAAAGCCTCTTTGGCAAGTACATGGGTGAATATCCTGCCAAGCTCGGCATCAACTGGAACGACCTCATGAACATGGGCCGCGAGAACCCCGATTCCAACGAACGCTTCTCCATGAGCGTATTCGCTCTTAACACCTGTCAGGAAGCCAACGGCGTAAGCTGGCTTCACGGAGAAGTTTCAAAGAAAATGTTCGCAGGTATATGGAAGGGCTACAACTGGCGTGAAAGCCATGTAGGATACGTTACCAACGGTGTACACATGCCCACATGGGCCGCATCGGAGTGGAAAGAATTCTACACCCAAAAGCTTGGACTCCAGATTTTCGAACATCAGAGCGATCCCAAAGCATGGAAAGGCATCTTCAATGTGCCCGACGATGAAATTTGGAACATGCGCATGCTGCTGAAGAACAAATTCATCAACTTCGTCAAACGCGACTTCAAGGCCAAATGGCTTGCCAACCAGGGCGATCCCTCGGCTGTGATGAAAATTCTCGACAAAATCAACCCCAATGCGCTCATCATAGGTTTCGCCCGCCGTTTTGCCACTTACAAGCGCGCCCACCTGCTGTTTACCGACCTCGACCGTCTGGCCAAGATTGTGAACAACGAGCAGTTCCCCGTGCAGTTCATCTTCTCCGGCAAGGCTCACCCCGCCGACGGTGCCGGACAAGGCCTCATCAAGCGCATCATCGAAATCTCGCGCATGCCCCAGTTCCAGGGAAAGATTATCTTCCTTGAAGATTACAACATGATCGTTGCCAAGCGTCTTGTGACCGGTGTCGACATCTGGCTCAACACCCCCACCCGTCCGCTTGAGGCTTCCGGTACATCGGGCGAAAAGGCCGAAATGAACGGCGTGCTCAACTTCTCGGTTCTCGACGGCTGGTGGTACGAAGGTTACCGCTTCAACGAAAAGGCCGGATGGGCGCTAACCGACAAGCGCACCTACACCGACAAGTCACAGCAAGACAAGCTCGATGCAGCCACCATATACTCAATGCTTGAAAACGAAATCATTCCGCTGTATTTTGCCAAGAACTCCAAGGGTTACTCGCCCGAATGGATTCAATATATCAAGGGCTCTATTGGCGACATCGCCCCCCACTTCACCATGCAGCGCATGATTGAAGACTATATCGAGCGCTTCTACGAACCCGAAGCAAAGCGTAGCAAGGCTCTTCAGGCCCACGACTATGCTCTGGCCAAGGAAATTGTAGCCTGGAAAGAGAAAATCGCATCGCAGTGGAACGGCATCAAGGTATTGGATATCCGCCACAGCGGTGAACTCAGCAACACCATCACCGGTCAGCCTTTCCACATTGAAGCTATCGTTGACACCAACGGCATAGGCCGCGACCTGGGTCTTGAAATGGTTATCTACCGTCAGGAGAACGGTGGCGAGGAATTTGTCGGCACCGAACACTTCAAGGTAACCAAGGAAGAAGGCAATGTACTCACCTACGAACTCAAGTCGACTGTGAAAGATCCGGGTATCTTCCGTTATGGCTTCCGCCTCTATCCTATCAACAAGAACCTGCCCCACCGTCAGGACTTCGCCTTCACCCGCTGGATATAATAAGCTACAGACTATAATATTAAAAAGCCGACTTGATGATTTCAAGTCGGCTTTTTTCTTAGCAAATAAAGCCTACAGCTGCAAACGTACCGATTCCTCATGTATTGCAGCGAGTATGCCACGGATAAAATTTTCATCGAGATTTAATGCCGCAGCCTGAGCCGTACGCTGACTCATAAGTTGCGAGTAGCGCTCGGTCTGTACCACCGGCAGCCCTTCAGCCCGCTTATAATCGCCGATGCGGCGTGCAACATCCATGCGGCGTGCCAGCAGTGCTATCAGTTCTGAATCGATAGCGTCGATTTCGGCGCGCATCTGCGCCAGCGACTCACGGTCATTGCCGTTGCCGTGTTTCAGACGCAGGCTTTTCAGCAACGAACCGAACTCGGCCGGAGTAAGTTGCTGAGCGGCATCGCTCAAGGCGCAGTCCGGGCAATTGTGGCATTCTACAATCAGGCCGTCGAACCCCAAGTCCATGGCCTGCTGACAGATGGGAGGCACCAGGTCGCGTCGTCCGGCAATATGACTTGGATCGCACAGCAACGGTAACTCAGGCAGTCGGTGGTGCAACTCTATTGGCAGACGCCAGCAAGGGTCGTTGCGGTAAATCTGAGGTGTATATACGCTGAAACCGCGGTGCGAAGCCGCCAGCCGGCATACTCCGGCAAGGCTCAGGCGCTGAATGGCGCCCAGCCATAACGATACATCCGGATTGAGCGGATTCTTTACTATAACAGGAGTGTCTGGAGCCAAAGCGGCAATAGCATCGGCTATCTCCTGCACAGCAAATGGGTTGGCTGTAGTGCGGGCGCCAATCCACAAAATGTCGATTCCGGCCTGCAGAGCCTCCTCGACATGGCTGCGGTTGGCCACTTCGGTGGCTGCAAGCATACCACATTCACATGCAGCGTCGACGAGCCAAGGCAAAGCCTTTGTGCCGAAGCCCTCGAACGAACCGGGCATAGTCCTGGGTTTCCACACTCCGGCACGCAGGATTTTCACACCCTCGGCCGCCAGACCGCGTGCGGTCTGCAACATCTGCCCGGCACTTTCAGCCGAGCACGGGCCGGCGATGACAAGCGGTCGTGACGATAAAAAATTTTCAGACAGAAAAGGCAGTAGTTTCATGCTGCAAAGTTACGAATAATTTTGGGAAACTTACAAAAATTCATATAAATGCCGCGGCAAATACCTTTATTCCAAATCGCCTTTAAGAGCCTCGGGAGAAAAAAGAAAAAAAAATCGTCAAAAAGTTTGCGAGAATCCAAATTTAATGCCTATATTTGCGGTGTTCAAACCAACATAGCTAACCACTTAAATCTATACATAAGGTTTAAAGACCTAAAACTCAAAGTTATGGATATTAACAACATTATGAGCGCCCTTGAGGCCAAGCATCCTGGTGAAAAGGAATACCTCCAGGCAGTGAAAGAAGTTTTGATGTCAGTTCAGGACGTATACAACCAGCACCCTGAATTCGAACGCAACAAAATCATCGAACGTATGGTCGAACCCGACCGTATCTTCACTTTCCGTGTAACCTGGATTGACGACAAGGGCGAAGTTCAGAACAACATAGGTTACCGCGTGCAGTTCAACAATGCCATCGGCCCGTACAAAGGTGGCATCCGTTTCCACGCATCGGTAAACCTCTCAATTCTCAAATTCCTCGGTTTCGAGCAGACTTTCAAAAACGCTCTCACCACTCTGCCCATGGGTGGCGCAAAAGGCGGCAGCGACTTCTCGCCCCGCGGCAAGAGCGACCGTGAAATCATGCGTTTCTGCCAGGCCTTCATCCTCGAACTTTGGCGTAACCTCGGTCCTGACCAGGACGTTCCCGCAGGCGATATCGGCGTAGGCGGTCGTGAAGTAGGCTACATGTACGGTATGTACAAAAAACTCTCGCGCCAGTGTACCGGTACTTTCACCGGCAAGGGCCTGAGTTTCGGCGGCAGCCGTATCCGTCCCGAGGCTACCGGCTTCGGCGCACTCTACTTCGTACAGAGCGTACTCGGTGTCAAGGGCGAAGACCTCAAGGGCAAGACTATAGCTATTTCCGGTTTCGGCAACGTAGCATGGGGTGCAGCCCTGAAGGCTACCGAACTCGGCGCCAAGGTTGTGACCATCTCCGGCCCCGACGGCTACATCTACGATCCCGCCGGCCTCGATGCTGAAAAGATCAACTACATGCTCGAACTCCGCGCCAGCGGCAACGACATCGTTGCTCCCTACGCCGATAAGTTCCCCGGCTCGCAGTTCTTCGCAGGCCGCAAGCCTTGGGAATGCAAGGTTGATATCGCTCTGCCCTGCGCTACCCAGAACGAAGTTAACGGCGAAGACGCCAAGATGCTTGTTGAAAACGGTGTTGAGCTCGTTGCTGAAGTTTCCAACATGGGCTGTACTCCCGAAGCTATCGACACCTTCATTGCCGCTCGCATCATCTATGCTCCCGGCAAGGCTGTGAACGCCGGTGGTGTTGCTACCTCGGGCCTCGAAATGAGCCAGGATGCCGAACACCTGCAGTGGAGCGCCGAAGAAGTTGACGCTAAACTTCACTACATCATGAAGAGCATCCACGAACAGTGCGTTGAATACGGTACTGAAGCCGGCGGCTACATCAACTACATGAAGGGCGCTAACATCGCCGGCTTCATGAAGGTTGCCGACGCTATGATGGGCCAGGGTATCTACTAATCGACTTATCCCAATAATCAACATAAGCAGCTCCGGAGTTTTCGGGGCTGCTTTTTTTGTACCAGCATTTAAAATGAGTGATTTGCACTTTCCGATAATTGGCTGTTTTTTAATTTAAATATTTGGCAAAAAGTTTTGCAGTATCGAAAATAAAAACTACCTTTGTATTGTGAAATCAGTGACATCTTACTTACCTTAAAATCGAGACTAAAGTCTGTCATTACCATTGAAAAACAAAAGTTGCATCGGTCAGAATGTATGAGAATACATGATTAACTATAGACCATCAACTTCGGTATAAAGATATTTGACCGAAAGTTATTTACAACTATAGACCGACAGCTAAACGGGACCGTTCTGAGTGGAGCGGTCCCGTAGTTTTTCTTATTCAGGTCAGCCGTCTATTCGCAGTCGCTGCGCACGTAGTGGTGAGCAGCAGTACATTCGTGAATTCCGTTGTCGACAATTATATGTCGGTTGGCCATCTCGGAAATAGCTGTCATCTCATGCGAAACCAGCACAATGGTTGTTGTGCGCGCCACGCTTGCCAGAATTTCGTAGAGCTGGTGCTCAAAGCGCTTGTCGATATAGCTAAGCGGCTCGTCGAGAATCAGCAGTGATGGCTCTGAAATCATGGCGCGGCCAAGTAAAGCCCGCTGCAACTGACCGCCGGACAGCTGTCCTATGCTGCTGTTGGCCTGCTCGGTAAGCCCGACAGTCCGTAGCATCGACCCTACCTTATCGCGGACTTGAGAAGCAGGCAGACACTGAGCCAGCAGACCCGATGCCACCACTTCGTGGACTGTTATAGGGAAATGGCTGTCAATCATGTTTTTCTGAGGCAGATAGCCTATAGCGTTGGATTTCAGCCCCACTCCATAAATCACATTGCCCGATGTAGGCTTTAGCAGTCGCAGCATTATTCGCAGCAAGGTAGTTTTGCCGCCGCCATTCGGCCCGGTTATAGCCATGAAATCGCCGGGGAATACGGCCAGACTTATATCTGACAATACTCTGCGGTCGTGCCACTGCATGCTTATATTCTGCAGCTGCAGCAGGGGTATGCGTACTGATGAGTTACTTGACAAGTTCATCTGTGATAATATTCATTTGGTGCTGCCAGTCGTACGACAACGGGTCGATGGTTACAGTGCGCAGTCCCAGTTGCGAGGTCATAGCCTGAGTCTGTCTTGTATCGAATTCGCGCTGATAAAAGAACACTTTTGCGCCGTGGCTACGGGCCTGGTCGATTGCACGACGTAAAGCCGATGCCGAAGGCTCTTTCGACTCCCAGCCTACCGACAACTGCTCTAGACCATAGTCCCGGGCAAAATATCCCAGCGACGGATGCCAGACCATAAAGCATGTGGCGTTGCTCTGTTCGAGCCGGGAGGCAATCGACGAGTCGAGTGAGTCGAGGCGTGCCATCAGACTTTGCAGCCGGCTTTTATACATACAACTGTCGGCAGGGTCGAGGGCAATGAGCCCGCGGGCCATATTATCGGCCATCACCTTTGCGTTTTTTACCGAGGTCCACACATGCGGGTCGGCTTCCTCTCCGCTTTCCTCATGACTACATTCTTCGTCGTCATGATGGTGGTGCGAATGTGTACCATACAGCGGCACAATACCGGAGGTCGACTCCAATACCATAATATCGGTGGCTGATTGCAGCAGAGCATGCTCGAACGGCAGACCTCCTACATAAAAATAAGCGCTTGCGCAATCCAGAGCCATGCGGGATTTCATGGTAGGTTCAAAAGTTTCCGGATTTGCGCCCTGCTTCATCAGAGTCACCACCTTGAACTTGTCGCCGGTCAGCTGCTCGAGCAGATAACGTTGCGGCTCAACGCTCACAGCAATAGTAGGAGCTGTAGCTCCGGAGTCAGAGCAGGCGCAGAGAGTTGTCAAGGAGGCGGCAACCAATATGTTACGGATAAATTTCATTTGCACTGTAAAAAAACAGTTACAAATTTACGAATTTTTTTTCGCTTTAAGGCCTTACAATCCCATAAAAACATTAACTTTGCAGTCGCAAACCGTACCTGAATTAACCAAATCTATCCAAGCAAATTTCACAAATGACTGTAAACAAGGCAAAACTCTGGCGCACCTCGCGAGATTACATATTCATCACTCTTGGCATGGCTCTATATGCCTTAGGATTTTCGGCTTTCATTCTGCCTGAAAAAGTAGTGATAGGTGGTCTTGCCGGTATCGGTACTCTTATATATTTCCTTACCGGCATACCGGTAGCTGTGGCACAGTATGTATGCAACCTCATTCTGCTGGCATTTGCGTATAAGATTGTAGGTCGCCAGTTTGTGCTGGGTACTATTTTCGGCGCCACCATGATATCGGTATTTGTGGGTATCTTCCAGCCACTATTCACCCATCCGTTCACATCCGAGCCTATAATGAATATAGTAATCGGCGGTCTGATGTGCGGCTTCGGTATCGGCCTTGCATTTACCCATAACGGGTCCAGCGGCGGCACGGATATTGTGGCGGCTATGGTTTCCAAGCATTCCAATGTAAGTATTGGCCGTACAATGCTTTACACCGATGTATTCATTATTTCGTCGAGTTATCTGCTCTTTCACAACATCGACAAAATTGTGTATGGTCTGATGGTGCTATTCCTGGTATCGTACGTAACCGACCTGATTATAAATACCAACCGCCAGGCTGTGCAGTTCACAATCTTTTCTCCTCACTGGCAGGAGATTGCCACTGCCATCAACAACGAGGCCAACCGTGGATGCACCGTGCTCGACGGCACCGGCTGGTACAGCAAACACCAGGTGAAGATTCTGCTGGTGATGTGCCGCAAGATTGAATCGGTAACGATTTTCCGAATCATAAAGTCAATAGACAAAAACGCCTTCATCACCCAGGCCAACGTCAATGGTGTGTACGGAAAGGGCTTCGATGAAATGAAGATTAAAATGCCCAATCCCAAGCATCACGGCAATGAGGCCGCTTCCGGTTCGGACGCAAAAGCAGCCAATGCCAACGGATATGCGAATCTGCCTTCATCGGCGGATCACAACGATTCTCATGCCTGATTATGATATTGTATTTTTCAGGTACCGGAAATTCTAAAGCTCTGGCTTTTGAAATCGCCCGACACACCGGCGACGCGGTTTATGACCTAACCGACAGTCTTATTGCCTCAGGCAAGCGCGTTGTATGGGTTTTCCCTATTTATTCCTGGGGCTTGCCTTCTCCGGTGGTGGACGCCATTGGGCGGCTCGAATTACCGACTGAATTATCTAAGGCTCCGCATTTTATGGCCGCCACGTGCGGCGATGATGCCGGGCTGGCCGACGAACAATGGCGAAAGCTGGTTGAAGCCCGTGGCTGGAAAGCATACGGTGCATACACTGTTGAGATGCCCAACACCTACACCATGATGAAAGGTTTCGATGTAGACAGCCCCGAAGTTGTACGTCGTAAACTTGATGCATTTCCACAGAGGGCGGCGGATATAGCAGCCTCAATACTTGCCGGCGACAGCCGAGCCGGCATTACAAGAGGCCGGTTCGCATGGATAAAGTCGCGCATAATATACCCTTGGTTCATGCGCTATGCCACATCGTCGAAGCCATATCATGCCACTGCTGCCTGTATCGCATGCGGCAAATGCGCCCGCGAATGCCCGTCGGGTGTTATAACCATGAACGGCGACCATCCGGTATGGAGCGGTCGCCGCTGTATCATGTGTGAACGTTGCTATCACAACTGCCCCGTGCATGCCATAGCCTATGGAAAGGCAACTGACGGCAAAGGACAGTACACCTATGCCTCATTCTGCCGTAAACTGCCGTGACGGGCCATGTCAGATTGTAACCTGAGTGGCGCCGTAGCCGTATTCACGGAAAGAGGCATCCTGAGCCTGATGGCCTTTGTAGCGGTGATTTAGTTCTTTCATCAGAGCCTGGCGCAGGACGCCTTCACCTTTGCCGTGGATAAACACAATCTTGTGGCCCTTGTTGCGTGCGTTCGCGTCCATGACTTCGCGGAATTTGTCAATCTGATAATTCAGTATATCGGCGTTGCTTAGGCCACGCAGGTCGTCGAGTAGTTCCGATGCATGCAGGTCAACCACCGTGATGTCTGGCTTTGATTCTCGCCGTTTCACCGGCTGGCGGAGCGCCGGGGCATCGGAGCGGCGTTTCTCCTGCATGGCTCGCCGCATAGCCTCGGCATCGGGCTTGGAGCGTTGCTGAATTTCGTCGTCTACAGTAATTTCATAAGCCAGAACAGGTCCGTCGAAATACGGATTAGGCTTAAAGCAGTGCAGTTTCGCAAACTTGGTGGGGTCGAGGCTGAATTGAATGGAGCAGGCCGGCTTCAATGCGAAATCCGAAGTTTTCTTGAATGCTATATACTGCACCGAAGCCTCTTCGAGCAAAGGCAGGTCGGGATGGTTGAACTCGCCACACAGCACCTGGATTCCCGGCTCTATCACTCCTGCATAGCGTGCGGTCCAGTCCGAATTACGGTCCGGACGAGTTGCAAAGCATACATACAGGTAATAATTTGAGTCGTTGACTATATATGCGTCAATCTCGCCCTGTGAGAGCTGGCGGATATTACGCGGTTCGAATGCAAGTACGATGTTGAGTTTTTCACCGGCAGGTGTTTCCACGTATGGCAATTCCGGTTCGGGATCTGTAGCCTTGGTGGGCTGTGGAGCCTGGGCAGTGACAACAATTTCGGGTTGTTTGAATGTGTTTTCCGATGCTACCGGCACACATTCACGCAACAGTACCGGTGTTTCGAAGCCATCTTCGTCGACGTATGCCATCTGGCCTTCAATTCGTACTAATTTACCGCCACCCACGCTGTTAAGGTAGCGTACAGTATCTCCTATTTTCGCTTGCATTATCGTTATCGTTTATAAAATAATTCAGATTTCGCTGTCGGGCTATTATGCAATAATTTCTTAACAGTCCGTCAGGAGTGCAAAATTAGCATAAAACGCCGAGAAAATGAGCATTTCTCGTTTTTTTTTATTAAATTTGTAGATTATTAAATTATATCATATATGGACGAACTTAACAATAATCTGGTGACTCTGTCTGTAAACAGGAGTTACGGCAACAATGAAGATTTTTTCAGACTTATTTTGCCCGACGGGCGCGAATTTACATTAAAGAAAATTGCATTTCAACGAGGGCAGCCATTGCCCGAAACTCTATTGTGTCAGGAGAAGAAAGGATTTAATGGTGAGTCGTATTACATTCATTATGTGGCCGGATATGTACGCAATTTCTACCTTGCAGGCTTCCGGCGAGGCGATGATTTTGAATTCAGGGTCGACCGTGTACCGGAGAATCCCGGAGAACCATATACACTTATTGACCAATACGGCATCCAATTCCGCCTTTATGAACGCAACACCAGGCTTGTAGCCGGGCAGAGCGTGCACTGTTCGTTCAGCAAACTCGAATCAAATTTCTTTTCACTGGTGCTAAGCGAGCGAGGTGTGGCGCTGCCGCTGTTGAGTGCCGACGAAGCTGTTTGCGCCGTGGGCCTGCCACGCGAAAGCATGCTGCGCCGCATGTTTCGTGAATTACCCTTCCTCGACCAGGCCCGGGAGGAGCTTGCAGCAAACCGGGCCAGCTGGGTGCTGACTGCCCTGCGCGCCATAAAGGTAAATATAGCGGAATGCTTTGTGAATTTCGACATCCGGCGCCGGCACCGTCTGATCGAATTGGTACTTGAAGCCACATGTCGCATGGCGCTGTATCTGCTCGAAGGCTCACCGTTTCTGCGTGGCACCACTCCGCAGCGCCGCCACGAACTGCAGGATGAACTCACATCGATTATCGAGGCTATGACTCCATATCAGCGAGCCCTCGAAATTATAACATCGAACCACGAGGAAGCTTTCATAAACAGCCTGCTCGACAAGCTAAAGGAATCGGGCTTCCTGTATCACCCCACCCTGCAGTTCTCAATTCTGATGCTCATTTTCCGCCACCAGCCCAAGCGGATTGGCGAGAAGTTCGGACGTATTTATGACGCAATCATGCAATGGAATCTGCCCACCTGGACCAACGAGCCCTTCCGCAGCGCCTTTATCGAGCAGTTCGAACTATATATACGCGACATGCGCAAGGCCATCGACCTTTGTCCGCAGGCCGATACCGCCGACGAGAAATTGCGCGTGGAGAGCATCCTTAAGGCTCTGGCTCTGCAGCTGTGCATAGCCGACCCGGACAATTTTCAGCATTACAACCGCAACCGCTCGCTGTACTACCGCTATGTGTCGCTGTTGCGTCCTTCAAGCAGCGATATTTTGCTCGACAAGGCTTTCCGCGCCCTCGGCGGCTATTACTGCCTCTCCGACATAAGCTATAACCAGATAAAAGAGCCAATGCTGATGATGACTTCGGCCGCTTATAATACTGCGCCGATGGCAACTTCGCCCGGCCTCAGCCGCTTTGTAGGTACAGCGGCCGATATCCAGCTGTTCGGCTCAGCCATAAGCATAAAAGCGCACAAGGAGCAGGCCAACTGCACCAACCTGCTGCCTGCAGGCATGGTCGACTGGCTTTCACCTGAAATATATCTGAGCGGCATCAAGCGCTTCACAGCCGCTACTCTTAAGAAAATCAAAAGTCACCGCGACTTCTGGAACAATGTGATTCACGATCTCACACTCGCTCCGGAATCTGTTGTCAGCAAAGATATTGAAATTATCCGCACGCCACCGTCGCCGGGCGACGAAGTTCTGATTGTAATCGACAGCGTCACTCCGGATCCTACAGGCAACAATCCGCGCTTCAACTGCCATATCGACGACGAACGATTCTACGGCGAGGGATTCTTTATGCGAAATTCGCTTGTAGGATACAACATGCGCGGTGTGGAACGTTTTGCATACACCGGAATCGACGGCCGGCCCATCCACCTTGTAGCCCGCGTGGTAGCCCAGCATGACGATGAATACGAATTCTCGTTGCTTGAGGAAGTTCACCGCTGGATTGAGGCCAACCTTTGGGTAGGTCAGGAGGTAAATGCCGTCATAGCCGGCTTCAATCACCTTACCGAGGAATACAGCGCAATCAGCGAACTCGGCATAGGCATGTTGCTGCATGCTCCCGACGACCTGCCCGAAGAAGTGACACTCGGCCCTCAGACCATAGTCAGAGCCATGATTACCCAGACATCAGACCGTGAGCATATCCGTGCACGGATTATCGGCCTCGCCGACCCGCAAGTATATGTGGTCAAAGACCATGCGCTCAGTACTCTGCTGCACAATATAGAGTACACCGACGATATCGAGGATGAAAGCAACATCGCCGACGAAAGCGAGAACCTCAGCCGTGAAACCATCCGCGAGATTGTGGAACTCTACCGCATGAAGGCTGTGGGCTGCGACGATGTAATGAGCGCCTACGACAATCTGTGCTTCGGTCGCGTACTTGCCGCGATAATAGGCGACCGTTCGCTCGAATCCGAGCTTGAACTGCATGCCGAACTGCTGTTGCTGCACGTTGACTTCGCCGACAACCGCCGGGTAGATGTGGCCACGCTCGAACAGTTCCGTCCGCTCATTCGCCCCGGCTCGCTGGCCGAACGCATATTCAGACGCATGGAAATGGTGTCGTGGCTCGGCAGTCACGACCACGACCAGGATCTGTGGTTGCAGTCGCAGCAGCCCGACAGCGAGCTCGAAGGCAAGTTCGCGCGTATGGTACTCAGCTACAACATGCTCGTGGCCAGCTCGATGCAGGAAAACGACTACGCCCGCCGCATAAAAGACGACATCTCGGCACTATTGAAAGTCAACAACGAGCGCATAAGCTTGAAATACTATGGCTGCGAGTCGCAGTACACCGAGTTCAAGAGTTCGCTGGTGTTCTGCGCCAACGACGGAGTTAAGCGCAGTCCCGAAGAGGCATTGCGCAAACAACATCACGAAATCATGCATATAATTGCCGGCTTTATGAACACCACCGGCGGCAAACTCTACATAGGTGTGAACGACCAGCACTTTGAGCGCGGACTCGACGAGGATTTCAAAGCTCTGCGTCTGCCATATTCGCCCGACCTGCTCAAACGCATGGACGAGTTGCTCAACTACCTTACCCTGCGCGTGCGCTCTTACTTCGGCACCACTACGGCCACCCTTGTCGACATTGCCGTGGACGAGGAGTCGACCAAGGGTGTGCTTATTGTAACCATAAAGCCTTCGAGGCAGCCTGTAAAACTCGACGACACCATTTACGTGCGACTCAGCACATCGACCATGCCTATTGTCGACCGTGAAGAAATACGGCGATTTGTCGAGCAGCGTGCCCTGGCTTACGAAGACATGATGAAGATGAGCGAACACGACAACGGCGAAAATGAGGATACAAAGCCTGCAGCCGAGGCCGAGAAGACCATCAAGGCCATTACACCCGCCGACCTGCGCAGCGAGGAACTCGAATCGGAGAATCTTCGCAAGCGGATTGAAAGCATAAGTGTGCCCATTGATGCCCCGGCTGCCACCGAAGCTGTACCTGTGAAAACATCGCTATGGCGCCCCAACGTACTCCACAGCGACGATGTCAACTATGTGGTGCCGGAACTGTATCTATACTTTGTGGGCGACCACCACTATATCGTGTCCAAGCATGATATTTATGTCGATATGGACCCCTCGTGCCGCCTGGCCATGGTTATATGCCAGGCCGACCTCGACTCTTATCTGGTAATGGCCTACAAGGGCGAACAACTTATACGTGTGCCGGTTCGGCAGTTGCTCGACAAAACCGAAAAAACCAACCACCGCCATTGGTCGGACCAGCCTCTGGAGTGGGCCTGCATAGCAGGCGAGAACGATGCCGTGCTGAGCATACATGCCGATTCGTCGGGGGCTCTGCATTACAGGGCCACTCCGGTGACCATGATAAGCCGTGGTTCGATGACCAACGCTCCCGACCGTATTCTCAATGTCAATGTCGACCATACTCCGGTATGGGAACTTATAGCTGCCGAATCGCTCGGATTCTTCGAGAAGGCCTTGCCGGACAAGCTCCATACCAGGCAGACAGGCTATACGCTGCGCACACGCATCGACCAGCCTGACTGCGACGAGCAAATACAAAAACTCCTAAACACCTGCAACCTATGAAGCAATCCGATGAAAGCGCTTTTAAAGTGCCTATGTTCTCAATAATCACCGTATGCTTCAACGCCGGGAGCACCATACGGCCCACCCTTGAAAGTGTGGATGCCCAGACCTGCCGTCTGTACGAACACATAATCGTTGACGGAGCCTCGAAGGACGATACTCTCGCCATAGCCGCCGCCCACTCCAACCCGTTGCGCCGAGTGGTATCGGAACCCGACCGCGGCATTTACGACGCCATGAACAAGGGCCTCGGAATGGCAACGGGTGAGTATGTGATTTTCCTTAACGCAGGCGATTCATTCCATAGCGGCGACGTGCTTCAGAAACTTGCCGACGCCGCCATGAACCACGACTTTCCCGGCGTGATATACGGCCAGACCGACCTTGTAGACGATTCGCGGCAACGGCTTGGAGAGCGGCATCTGCGTGCGCCCGAGGTTCTTACTTACCGCAGTTTCGCTCACGGCATGCTCGTGTGCCACCAGGCATTTGTGGCACTGAGGCGCATCACTGCCCCATTCGACCTGCGCTACCGCTTTTCGGCCGATTATGACTGGTGTATACGCTGCCTGCAGCACTCGCGCCATAACCATTACGTCGACACGGTGCTGGTTGACTATCTCAGCGAAGGTGCCACCACTGCCAACCACCGGCGTTCGCTTATGGAGCGTTTCCACATTATGAGCCACTATTACGGCTTCTGGCCTACCCTGGCCCGACATTTTACTTTTATACCCCGTTATCTGAAATTCAAGAAAAGATGTTTGTAATAAATACAACTTTTTGCGCCGACCCCTCGGTAGCAGCCGAAGTGAAACTCTGGTGCTGCACAGCTTATGCCGATGAGGCCGTGAAATTCGGTTTTTCCGATGTGATTGTGTCCAAAGTAGTGAATCTGGACGAAGGCGCCGACGCCGAGTCGACAGCCGTACAGATGCAGTGTGCCGATACCAAGCTGATTGATGAATGGTTCAATACGGCAGGCACACGGCTTATCGATGAGTGTCGTAAAAAGTACGGCGACAAAGTGCTGCCGTTCACTACATATATGATACGTCTGCGCTGATGCCCCTGCAACGAACTCTGAGTACCGGCAGTAATGACCCGCTGCGTGAGTACGACCGTGTGATTATAGGCATAGACCCCGGCACTAACATAATGGGATACGGCATACTCGGCATCAAGGGCAAGCAGCCCCTGATGATAGCCATGGGGCTGATAGAACTGAGCAAATTCGATAATCATTATATGCGACTGCACCGCATATACGAGCGGGTACTGGGCCTGATAGAACAGTACCTGCCCGACGAAATGGCCATAGAGGCTCCATTCTTTGGCAAAAATGTGCAGTCGATGCTAAAGCTTGGACGCGCTCAAGGTGTGGCCATGGCCGCCGCTCTCAGCCGCGATGTTCCCATCACTGAATACGAACCACGAAAAATCAAGCAGGTTATAACCGGCAACGGAGCTGCCTCGAAAGAACAAGTGTGCGAGATGTTGCGGCGGATGCTCGATATCCCACGCGAGAATCTGCTGCCCAAACTCGATGCCACCGACGCGCTGGCTGCAGCTCTCTGCCATTACTACGAATCGCAAAAACCTGTAAAAAACACTTCATGCAAATCCTGGAAAGATTTCATAGCAAAAAATCCCGGAAAGGTCACAGGCTTGTAGCTATGGCATTTATGCTGATGCTCACAGCTGTTCCACATATTGCCGCCGGCAGTGACGATGTGGCCGAGATGAGTATCGACGAAGCAATCGACATGGCATATGACGAATACATCCGCGATGTATCGCCGGATGCTATGAGGCCGTACGCAGCCATGAGTATCTGTGGCGAAAGCGAGATTGATGCCGCGCATATGGCCCGTTTCGTACTTAGACATAATCCGGATTTCGACCCGCAGATAGCACGCGAATTTATCCGTGCCGGGAGCCGCTACGGCATACGTGGCGATATCGCCTTCTGCCAGGCTATTGTGGAAACCGGATGGTTTAAATACACCGGAGGCACTGCCGTGACAGCCGACAGCCACAACTACTGCGGCCTGGGGGTGACGAGCAAAGGCCGCAAAGGAGCAAAATTCGCCACTGTGGCCGACGGTGTGACGGCACATATACAGCATCTCTATGCCTATTGTACCACTGATGCCTTGCCCCCGGGTGAACGCAAACTCGACCCGCGCTTTGATATGGTAATCCGTGGATGCGCCAAACGCTGGCATGAACTGAATGGCCGCTGGGCCATGAACAGCCGTTACAGCACAGCAATATTATCGGTGTATGCATCGTTGAATGAATTTGCCGGAAAATCAAAATGTCAAAAATAAAATTAAAAAAAGAACTTCAGAATATGTCGAGAGAACAACTCCTCGACATCATACTGAACGTATACGACGCCCGCAAGGAGGCGCGCGAATACTTTGAGTTTTTTCTGAATCCGGACAGCGACGCTCTGCTGGAAAAATACTGCGCTATGATTCAGAAAGAAGTCATGCGGGCTAAGCGTGGCAACCGGGCCAAATTCCGTATATCTGTAATCAAAGGCCTAATCAAGAACTTCCAGAGTTTCGATTCTGGTCCGGAATACGTGCTGCGGCTGATAAGTTTTGCATTCATGCAGGTTATGCGCTACAGCCGTATTCTGTACTACAGCAATACTCAGGACAATGCAGCGGTGAAGCTGGCATGTGCCATGCTGGATTATGCCGACAAGCACCTGATGTTTGACCGCGCGGTAAAAGATATTGAGCTTGTACTGTCCGACGAACGCAACTCCTCGACCTATCTGAACCGGATAGTGCGCGAAGCGCTCGACCAACGCCAATAGTTTTGCCGCAAACAGATTTTTTGCTAACTTTGCACCGTGAAGTTCAAGCCTTGTAATATTATGGCAGTCGCTGCAACCGCACTATCGATGTGGGCGTGCAGTTCAGTGAAACATGTACCCGACGGCAAATATCTGCTCGACAAGGTAGATATCATCGCAGACTCACCTGACAGAATCTCTACTGAAGACCTGCAATACTTTCTGCGTCAGACTCCTAATCATAAGGTGCTTGGATTTGCGAGGCTGCAGCTGGCAACTTACAGCCTCTCGGGCAGCGACTCCACCCGCTGGTACAACCGATGGCTGCGCCGGATAGGCCAGGCTCCTGTGATATACGATTCGCTGCTCACTGCAACTTCAGCTCGCCAGCTGCGAACTGCCATGATAAACCGAGGATACATGGACGCGACTGTCGAAGTCGATACCACTCTGCGGGGCAACAAACGAATTGGCGTGGAGTATGTGATACATACAGGGCATCCTCACTACATTGCCTCGGTACAATACGATATACCCGACACAGCCATACGGCGCCTGATTTTTGCCGACTCCACCCGCTTCGGCATTGAACCGGGCAGCATTTTCGACAGAAAAAGACTCGACGACCTCAGAGCCTCGATAACCGAGAATCTGCGTAACAACGGATATTACGATTTCAACAAAGATAATATCACATTCATTGCCGACACTGCCGCCGATTCAAAGGCTCTGGACCTAACCATGGTGCTACACAGTCCCAAAAATAGTGGTGCGCTTACTGCCGACTCTGCGGGAAACCACCGCCGATATGATATCAGGCGCGTGGTATTCGTAACAAACTACGATCCTAAACTGGGCGGTGAATACGCCCGTACACATGCCATTGACTCTGCAGACTATAAAGGCATAACGGTACTTTATGGACATGACCGCTATCTCAAACCGCAGACTCTTGAGGAAAAGTGCTATATACACCCCGGTCAGCCCTACGACGCAGCCGATGTCGACCGTACATACGCAGCTCTCGGACAGCTCGGTATCGCAAAGTTCATCAATATAGAGATGCAGCCGGTGAGAACAATCGACGGTCACACGTGGATGGATGCCTATATACTTATGTCGCGCAACCGTAAGCAGGGAATATCGGTTGAAGTCGACGGCACCAATTCGGAGGGCGACTTCGGTTTCGGAGTCGGCGTTACATACCAGCACCGCGACCTTGCGCGAGGTAGCGAACTGCTTACCGCCAAAGTGCGTACAAGCTACGAAGCCCTTTCGGGCAATTTCGACGGGCTGGTCAACAACCGCTACACTGAATACGCCGGCGAAGTAGGCATAAGCTTTCCAAAGTTCATGGCCCCGTTGCTGCGCCGCTCATTTACCCGACGCATAAGGGCGAATACAGAGTTCGCAGTGTCGTTCAACTATCAGGAACGCCCCGAATACACACGCATTATTGCCGGTGCCGCATGGAAATACCACTGGACTCAGAATCGCCCCTCATTTAACAGTCGCCAGAACTTCGATTTCATCGACATAAATTATGTAAAGCTGCCGCGCTCCACCATCAACTTCCTCGACTCGGTGGCTCCGACAAATCCCTTGCTGCGATATAGCTACGAGGACCATTTTATCATGCGCATGGGCTATACCTACTATCGAAGCAACCGGCGCACCCCCACAGCCACACTCAACGCTTTCGCGATACAGCCGTCGGTAACCACTCTGCGCGCTTCGATCGAAGTTGCAGGCAATCTGCTCTATGCCCTTTCGAACGTTGTAGGCCAGCATCGTCACGACGGCGTGTATAAAATTTTCGGCATACAGTATGCCCAGTACGTAAAAGGCGAGGCCGACTATACATACACCCGCAATTTCAATAGCCGCAATGCACTGGCCTTCCATGTTGGAGCAGGCATAGCTTATCCTTACGGCAACTCCAGTATGGTTCCCTTCGAAAAACGCTTTTATGCCGGTGGCGCCAACGGAGTACGCGGCTGGGGAGTGCGTACTCTCGGTCCGGGAGCATACGATTCCAAAAACTCGGTAACCGACTTCATAAACCAGTGCGGCGACATTCGCCTCGACCTAAGCCTGGAGTACCGCGCCAAGCTCTTCTGGGTTTTTGAGGGTGCTCTGTTTATCGATGCCGGAAATATATGGACAATCAAAAACTATGTGAACCAGCCCGGGGGCGAGTTCCGCTTCAATAAGTTCTACAAGCAGATAGCGGCGGCTTACGGCCTTGGCATCCGCATGGACTTCACATACTTTCTGCTGCGTTTCGACCTTGGCATGAAGGCCCATAACCCTGCTATGAATCAGGAGCCGTGGCCATTGATTCATCCCAAATGGGGGCGCGACGCCAATTTCCACTTCTCGGTGGGCTATCCTTTTTGAGTTATTATATGTTGAACGTATAAATGATTTAATTATGTCGAAAAGCCTTGTAATATTTGATCTCGACGGCACACTGCTCAATACTATCGACGACCTTGGAAATTCCGCCAACGAGGCCATGCGTCAGCTGGGCTATCCTACCCATCCGCTGAGTTCATATCCTATGATGGTAGGCAACGGCATTACCCGGCTGATTGAACGGGCGCTCCCCGAAGAGGCTCGCGACGAAAAAACCGTAACCGATGCACGCCACCGTTTCATGGCCTTTTACGACCAGCATTGCTGCGATTTGACTGTGCCCTATCCCGGCATAGAATTGATGCTGGAAGAACTTACCCGTCGCGATATTAATCTGGCCGTGACGTCAAACAAGTATCAACGGGCGGTATCGCAGCTCATAAATCATTTCTTTAGCAAATACAATTTCAAGGTGGTTCTGGGGCAGCACGACGGAGTGCCTACGAAGCCCGACCCGTCGATTGTGTTCGAGGCTCTGGCCATGTGTCCGACTCCGAAATCCGATGTCCTGTATGTTGGCGACTCGGGTGTGGATATGGAAACTGCCCGGCGAGCCTGTGTCGAATCGGTGGGTGTCACCTGGGGCTTCCGCCCTGTGCGTGAACTGAAGGCCGCCTATGCCGACCATATTATTGAGGAACCATGCGATTTGCTGGGATTGCTCTAAAAATAAAGGAGAGTCAAGTGACTCTCCTTTATTTTTAGCCGTATTTACCATTACCATTTCTGGTAGTGTATTTTCTCCGGATTCCACTTGTCTTTGGGCTGGTTTTCGCCTGCGGGATATCCGAGGGTAATCACATTCAGCGGAATTATATTCTCCGGAAGCTGAAGCACACGTCTTACGCCGGAGATACGCTCATCATCCGGATAAACACCACACCACACTGCTCCAAGACCATAAGCGTGGGCTGCAAGCAGTATATTTTCAGTAGAAGCGCTACAGTCCTGAATCCAGTATTCCTGTGCACGACCTTCAAGGGTTTGATTCATGTCGCCACACACTACTATTGCCGCCGTAGCCCCGGCCAGGTGTGCATGCGGATGCGCTGCGTCGAGGCTGTCGAGAATCTGTCGGTCGGTAATTGCTACATAAGCCCAGGGCTGTTTGTTCACGGCTGTCGGAGCCGCCATACCGGCTCGCAGCAGCAGGTCGAGGGTATCCTTGGCAACTGCCTTTTCGCTGAACTGGCGCACACTTGTGCGAGTCATGATATTTTCTATCACAGCCTCTGTGGCGTTGCATTTGCTATTTTCAGCAGTTTGATTGGTGCCTGTACACGAAGCAACACCGACCATAACGGCCGCGGCCGCCAAGTTTGTTATTATTCCGTTTTTCTTCATAATTAGCTTGTATAGTTTTTATTATGCAAAGATAAGGAAAAAAGGCTTAAAAATGCAGCACGGCTGCGGTTTTTACCGCAGCCGTGCCATTATAGTGGGTAAATTGCATTAGCCTAAACAAAGTATCAGGGCCTGAGCAGCTACCACGCGCAGGAACATTGTGAGCGGGTAAACGGTAGAATAGGCCACTGCCGGAGCATCGTTATTGGTGCTGTTGTTGGCGTAGGCCAGTGCGGGGGGATCGGTACAACCGCCCGAGAACAGACCCATTATTGTAAGGTAATTGATTTTGTATTTTCCGCGGGCAATAAGACCTACTACAATCAGAGGCACCACTGTGATGATGAAACCCCAGATTACCCACCACATGCCGGTAGGATTGAACACGGCGTCGGCAAAACCCTTGCCGGCCGCTATACCTACCGATGCAAGGAAGAGGCAGATGCCGAGCTCGCGCAGAAGCAGCGATGCCGACGATGATGTATAGGTGATGAGCTTGGCCTTGTAACCGAAGCGGCTGAGCAGTATGGCCACTACCAGCGGGCCGCCGGCCAGACCAAGCTTCATGCCGAAACCTACGTTAATCGAACCAAGCACTATACCCAGTATGATACCCACGAATATGGTTATGAGGTTAGGCTGGTTGAGGCGCTTCATGGAGTTGCCAAGGCGCTGAGCCAAGCGCTCGATGTCGTCGAGGTTGCCTACTACGGTGATTCGGTCGCCCATCTGCAGACGAAGGTTGGGCGATGCCAGCAGATCCACGCCGGCACGGTTCACTCGTGTGGCGTTGAGTTTGTAGCCGTTGTGCAGGCGCAGCGAACCAAGGGCCACGCCGTTGTACTCGCTCTTTGTAACTACTATACGACGCGAATAAACCGGTGTGGGGTTCGACTCCCAGTCCATGTCGGATTCCGGACCGATTACAGCCTTGAAGCGCGATACGTCCTGTGCCGAGCATACAATCAGCAGTCTGTCGCCGGTAAATATCTGCGAGCTTGAGCGCGGAATTTCCACCTTGCCGTCTTTATTCATAATACGCGAAACCACAAAGTTGCACTGTATCACATCGTGCAGCTGCAGCAGAGTATGTCCGCTTACGAGTTTGTTGGTTACTTCGATGGTGATTATGTAGGGCTTGAGCTGGGCGCTTTCCTGGTCTTGCTCGATTTCCAGAATTTCGTCCTGCACTTTGATGCCGAATATCCCCTTGATAACGAACATGGCAAGAATAATGCCTACCACACCGAGCGGATAAGCCGCGGCATAGCCCGAGGCCATTATATTGGCCTGTTCGGCTCCGGCCGTCATGGTGGTGATGGTTTGCTGTGCGGCTGCCAGACCGGGCGTGTTGGTCACAGCACCGCTCATCACACCAACCAGAGCACTGATATCGTTTATATTGCCGAAGTAGTAAATGCCAAGCACTATCAGCACGTTGAGTGCTATACCGGTCATAGCAAGCATGTTGAGCCTTATTCCTCCCTCCTTGAATGAGGAGAAAAAGCCCGGGCCTACCTGGAGGCCAATCGAGAAAATAAACAGTATGAGGCCGAATTCGCGCACGAATTTAAGAATTTCGCTGTTCACCACATAACCAAGATGACCCATCAGAATTCCTACAAAAAGCACGAATGTCACTCCCAGCGATACACCGAATATTTTCAGTTTACCGATAAAAATGCCGGCTGCAATCACAAAGGAATACAATACCAGAGTGCTGGCTATACCCTCCTGACCTGGACTGAAAATTTGTAACAAATCCATAAAACAATAAAATATCTGAATATCAATTAATTAATTAATTTATCAAAAATTTTGTACAAAGTTAGCTAAAATTTTGCATATATTAGCTATGTATACCTACAAATTCCGCCTCACAATATTTCGGAGTGTCGTACGTTACATATTATAATATATATTCATGCCAATGTATCCACGATTTTTCAAAGCAGCCGTCGTGCTGCTTGCCTGCGGCATTTTAGCAGTGTCATGCGGCGGTCCGAAAATAGCGACTGCCGACGAGCAGATGGCCCGCGGCGAGTTTTTCGACGCGGCTAATACTTATCGCAAACTTTACAATAAATATAAAAAGGCTGACGAAAGGGCGCTTCGTGGCGAGATTGCCCTCAAGATGGCCCAATGCTATTCGCGAATCAACATGACGGCGAAGGCTTCGGCGGCATATCAGAATGCAATTAGATACGGCGCCGCCGACTCGTCGACCACTCTGCAGCTGGCGCGCAGCCTGCACACCGAGGGCAAATATGCCGCCGCTGCCAAGGCTTACAACGACTATCTGGCTCATGACCCGAACAGCGATATAGCAAAAATAGGCCTTATCGGTGCGCGCATGGCGGCTGACAAGGAGCATGGCAAGACCCGATATGTGGTCAAGAACGCCAAACTGTTCAATTCGCGCCGAGCCGACTTCGCCCCGATGTTTTTCGATGCCTCGCACGACCAGCTTTACTTCACCACAACCAACGAGAAAGTGAACGGCACAAAACGCTCCGAAATCACCGGCATGAAAAAGAGCGATATATGGCGCGCGACCAAAAACGAGCGTGGCGAATGGAACCGGCCCGAAGCGGTGGAAGGCGAACTCAACAGCGAGCTCGACGAAGGAATTGTGAGCTTTTCGCCCGACGGCTCGACCATGTATCTCACCAAAGCCCGCAGGGAACTAAATGCCAATACCGGCGTGGAAATATATACCTCGCAACGCAGCGATGCCAAATGGAGCGCTCCGGTAAAGTTGGAAATCACTGCCGACACTCTATCGAGCTATGGACATCCAGCGGTTTCGCCCGACGGCAACTGGCTGTACTTTACCAGCGACATGCCCGGCGGAAGCGGTGGCCGCGATATATGGCGAATCAACCTCAAGGAGCGTGTCGGTTCGCTGGAAAATCTTGGCGAGTGGATAAACACTCCCGGCGATGAGATGTTCCCTTATGTGCGTACCGATTCGGTACTGTATTTTGCCTCCGACGGCCATCCCGGTTACGGCGGCCTTGACATTTTCCGTGCCGAACTGACCAAATCGGGTGGCTGGAGTGTCACCAACATGGGTCGTCCCATAAACTCGGCTGGCGATGATTTCGGCATTACCTTCGGCGAAGGCGAGAGTGGTTTTTTCAGCAGCAATCGTGGCGACGGCAAGGGTTATGACCATATATATTCATTTGAACTGCCTGATTTGAAAATCATAATCAGCGGCTGGGTTGTAGACAAAGACGACGAACCTGTGCCAAATGCCATAATACGAATTGTAGGCAACGACGGAAGTAACCAGAAGCAAGTAGCAAAAACCGATGGCTCGTTCTCGTTCCCGCTTCAGCGCGGGGTAAGCTATGTGATGCTGGCCGGAGCAAAAGGATACCTTAACCAGAAGCAGGAGTTCACTGCCGATGACGCCGAGGAAGACGCTGAGTACGGCGTGGACTTTGTGCTGGCGTCAATCAACAAGCCTCAGGTTGTCGACAATATATTTTACGACTTCGACAAGGCCACTCTGCGCCCGGAATCGAAACAGTCCCTCGATGAACTGGCCCAGGTGCTGCGCGACAATCCGAACGTTACCATCGAGATGGCTTCGCACACCGACCGTAAAGGCAGCGATGAATACAATCTGAACCTGTCGAGCCGCCGTGCACAGTCGGTTATCGAATATCTGATTTCGGTAGGTATAGCCTCCGACCGACTGCAGTCGCAGGGGTATGGCGAATCGCGCCCCAAGATGGTTACAAAACGCATCAACAAAGAATATCCGCAGTTCGACGAAGGAGTAACCTTATCGGAAGACTTTATTCTGACTCTTTCGCCTGAAGATCAGGAGGCCGCCGACCAGATAAACCGGCGCACCGAATTCCAGGTACTTTCAATTGACTACCAGATGTACTGAAAATGAAATTCAGAACCGAAACCGAACTACCCCGCAGCACACACCGCATTGCCCACGGCGATGGCGGTGTGATGCTGTTAGGCTCATGCTTCAGCGACAACATAGGCCAACGGCTTTGCGACGACGGCTTCGATGTATGCCACAACCCTATGGGTTCGCTGTACAACCCCGCATCGTTGCACGCTTTCATCAGCCGACTGCTTTCGATTACCGAATCCGATGGCTCTGTATCTGAGTCGGCCGAAGCCTATAATGCCTCTGACCTCACCCTCGCAGGCGATGGCCAATGGCATGCTCTCGACTTTCCACTGCGCTACAGCGGCGACGATCCCGATGCACTTTTGTGCAGAATAAACACAGAATGCTGTGAGGCAGCCCGGAACTTTGCCCGTGCCCGAACCATAATCATTACTTTCGGCACTGCCTGGTGCTTCGAGATAATATCGAATGGCAAGGTTGCCGGCAACTGCCATAAACTTCCGGCCTCGGAGTTCGTGCGCCGGCGCATGAATCCTGCCGATATAACGGCAATGTGGCAGCCGCTGGTGCATCGCCTGCGCGATATGGGCAAGCACGTTATGGCTACGGTCAGCCCCATCAGGCACCTGGCCGATGGGCTCCACGGCAATCAGCTCAGTAAAGCAACTCTGTTGCTTGCCGCCGATGCCCTGGAAGGGGTTGAATACTTTCCTGCCTACGAGGCTGTAGTCGACGATTTGCGCGACTACCGTTTCTATGCCGATGACCTCAAGCACCCCTCGGCAATGGCCGTGGAGTACATATATAATATATTTTCACAAACATATTTTTCAAAAGAAACCCTCGAGGAGGCCAGTCGCAGACATGCCGCACGCCTTCGCGAGGCGCACCGACCATTGCTATGATTTACAATGACGCAAAGTCCGCTTTTGCGGATTTGAAAAATCTGACCTTTATGATTAGCGACAGCCGCGCCCTTACCGACCCTGTCCATACTGTGTTCGCCGCTGTCCGCACTGCCACCGGCGACGGCCACCGATATATATCCGATATGTACCTGCGTGGAGTCAGAGCATTCATAGTCGAGCATATACCCGACGAACTGGCTGAAGGTGCCTCCGGGCCCGATATTATCTGGCTGGTTGTACCCGATGTTACGAAGGCTATGCTTAGCCTCGGAGCCATGATGCGCGACAGCCGTTGCCACGGCATCAACATCGCCATTACCGGCAGCCGCGGCAAAACGGTGGTGAAAGAACTGATTTATCAGGCATTGTTGAAACTCGAGGACCCGGTGCGAAGCCCCAGAAGCTGGAACAGCCATATTGGCGTGGCCCTGAGCTTGTGGGAATTCAACTCGCAGCACGACCACAACATTGTGGAGGTGGGCATCGACGGCCCCGGTCAGATACAGCTTTCGATGGAAGCCATCAATCCGCAGATGGGAATACTCACAAGCATCACCGACATGCACGATTCAGGATTTGAGTCGCGCCAAGAGAAGATTCGCCAGAAACTCAAGCTCTTTGCCGGATGCCGTACCCTGCTGTACGATGCCTGTTGCCATCCGCAAATCAACGAACTGGTGAAAAACGCCTGTCCGCAGGCTGTGCTTATTCCGGTAAGCTGCTCGCCATATACCCCTGAACGCATCAACAAGGCACTGGCCAAAGCGGCCCTTCAGGCGCTTGGATATGAACGTCAGGCCGATGAACTGCTGCGCGATGTCGCAGAGGTAAATTCACGTATCGACGTGCACGAAGGCCTCAACGACTGCCTGATGCTGTTCGATGCCTTTACTTCCGACCTGCGTTCGCTGCGCGACGCCCTCGACTACATGCGGCGGCGCACTACCTCCGGCCGTACACTCACCGTAATTCTCGGTGACCTGCAGCACTGGTACGGCCAGGACCTCGACTCGCTCTACCGCCAAGCCAACGACCTGCTGCACGATTATGGCGTTACGCGCATGATTGCAGTCGGGCCTGAAATTTATCGCCGCCGCGAGATGTTCGACCCGCTGATTGCCAAAGAATTTCTTTATGATCCCAGCGAATTTCTGAGCAAATACGACATTGACCGTTTCAACTCCGAGCTCATACTGATAAAGGGTGCGCCCGACAGCGGATTCTCGTGCATAAAGGATGTACTTGAATCGCCGCGTCACGACACCATCATGGAAATAAATCTCGATGCCGCTGCCCACAACTTCAACTATTACCGCAGTCTGCTCGCACCCGGCACCGGACTGATAGCCATGGTAAAGGCCTCTGCATACGGCGTGGGGTCGCTCGAACTGGCCAAGACTCTACAAAGCTGCCGGGCCGCCTATCTGGCGGTAGCGGTGGCCGACGAAGGCGTGGAATTGCGCCGGGCAGGCATAACAATGCCTATACTGGTGCTCAACCCCATAACCAACAACTACAGCGCCCTGTTCGACCGCCGGCTTGAACCCACGGTATTTTCGCTCAAAGAGTATTTCACCCTTAAAAACGAGGCACGGCGAAGAGGCATCACCAACTATCCCATACATATCAAACTCGACACCGGCATGCACCGTCTGGGCTTCATCCAGTCGGAACTGCCCGAACTGTGCCGATACCTCAGCGATCCGTCGGTTCTGCGGGTCGAATCGGTATTCTCGCATCTGGCCACTGCCGACTGCATTGACATGGACGACTATACCGAGATGCAGCTCAACAACTACGCCTCGATGACCGATCTGATGCTGTCGCTGATGCCCTACCCGTTCAAACGCCACATACTCAATACTGCCGGCATAAGCCGATATCCGCAGTATCACTACGACATGGTCCGACTGGGCATAGGCCTGTACGGTGTCGACCCTCTGGGCGAGAATCCGGCGCTCGAAACTGTGGCTCGCCTCAGTACCACGGTAATAGCAAAACGCTCCTGGCCTGCCGGCACCACTATTGGCTATGGCAGACGCGGGCTGCTGAAGCGCGACTCGGTGGTAGCCACCATACCCATAGGCTACGCCGATGGTATCGACCGTCATTTCGGCTGTGGTGCGGCGTCGTTTGCCGTACGCGGCACCATGTGCCCGACAATAGGCAGCATATGCATGGACCTCTGCATGATAGACGTGACCGATGTCCCGGGCGTGCAGGTAGGCGACGTGGTGGAAATATTCGGCCCGGCAGCTCCGATACACCGTCTGAGCGATGTTCAAGGCACAATTCCGTATGAAATTTTAACTTCCGTCAGTCCGCGGGTACGCAGGATATACTTCCGGGAATAAGATTTTTTTGCTAACTTTGCCGTTCACTAAAAGAACCAACCATGCCGGAACAACAAAAATATACTCCGCGGGCTCCAAAAATGGCGACAGCCTCGAATATAGGCGATATCGACGGGCGAAAAGCTCCGCGCGATACCGTGTTCGAGGCCGCCGTACTCGGCGCCTTGATGCTCGAGAAGGATGCCTATACAACAGTATGCGACATTCTCAAGCCCGAGTGTTTTTATGAACCAAACTATCAGAAAATATACGAGGCCATCCAGGCTCTGGGCGTAAGCCAGCGCCCCATCGACGTGCTGTCGGTTACGCAGCAGTTGCGCCTCAATGGCACTCTCGACGAAGTCGGGGGGCCGGTGGCTGTGGTAAACCTCTCAACCACGGTAAACTCGGCGGCCAACGTGGAATACCACGCCCGGATTGTGGCTCAGAAGTACCTCGCTCGCGAGCTTATTGCCTTTACTTCGAATATTCAGAGTAAGGCTTTCGACGAAAGCAACGACGTCGACGATTTGCTTCAGGAAGCTGAAGGTCGTCTGTTCGAGATTTCGCAGCGCAATGTCAAGCGCGATGTGGTACAAATCGACCCCGTGGTGGATCAGGCTCTTAAACAGATTGAAGCCGCGGCTAACCGTTCGTCGGGTCTGAGCGGACTCGAAACCGGCTTCCACGAACTCGACAAACTGACTTCCGGCTGGCAGAATTCCGACCTTATCATCGTGGCGGCACGTCCGGCAATGGGCAAGACTGCTTTTGTGCTGTCCATGGCTAAGAACATGGCTGTTAACTATAATATCCCAGTGGCCATATTCTCGCTCGAAATGAGTAATATTCAGCTTGTGAACCGTCTGATTTCGAACGTGTGTGAGATCGAAGGCGGAAAAATCAAGAGCGGAAATCTCGACTCGCTCGAATGGGAGAAACTATCGTCACGTTCAAAGCAGCTCAACGGTGTGCCACTGTACATTGACGATACCGCATCGCTGTCGGTGTTCGAACTTCGAACTAAAGCCCGGCGTCTGGTGCGCGAACACAACGTCAAAATCATAATCATCGACTACCTTCAGCTGATGAACGCATCAGGCATGAAGTTCGGCAGCCGCGAGCAGGAGGTTAGTATGATATCCCGCTCGGTCAAGCAGCTGGCCAAGGAACTGAACATTCCTATTATAGCGCTGTCGCAGCTTAGCCGTGCCATTGAATCGCGAGGCGACAACAAACGTCCGCAGCTGAGCGACCTTCGTGAATCGGGTGCGATTGAACAGGATGCCGACATTGTATGCTTCATTCACCGTCCGGAATATTATATACACGCCGATACCGATGCGAGCGGCAAGGATATCCGAGGTTTGGCCGAATTTATCGTGGCCAAACACCGTAGCGGTAAGGTCGATGATGTGCAGATGCGCTTCCGCGCTCCTTTCGCCAGGTTCGAGAACTGGTCGTCGGACGTGAACATCGGTATGGCCATACAAGGTTCGCGTCTGAACCAGCCCGACGGAGGCAACGCTCCTATGCCGCAAAGCGACCCGCTGTCAGGCGGTACTGTTGATATATCGCCCGCGTCCCCCAACGAAAATCTCCCCTTCTGATATGGTTGTATTTCCGCAATGTAAAATCAATCTCGGCCTGTATATCGAGCGCCGGCGCCCGGACGGCTATCACGACATAGCCACAGTGATGCTGCCTGTAGGCTGGACCGATGTACTCGAAGTGCTTCCCGGCGAAACCGACGATGTCCGCCTTTTCTGCTACGGGCGTCCGGTTGACTGTCCGCCGGAAAAGAATCTTGTAGTAAAGGCTTACCGCGCTCTTGCCGCGGATTTAGGCGAATTGCCTCCGGTAGATATACATCTTGAAAAGATTGTGCCGGACGGAGCCGGACTTGGCGGAGGCTCGGCAGATGCCGCAGCCACCCTCATGGCCGTCAACGAACTTTTCGGATTGGGTCTGGGCAAGGAGCGTCTTGCAGCTGTAGCGGCACGTATAGGTGCCGACTGTCCGCTGTTTGTGTATAACCGCCCTATGCTTGCCACCGGTACAGGTACTACCCTTACGCCGATTGATGTGGACTTGAACAGTTATACTCTGCTGATAGCCAAGCCCCGAGGCTGCGCTGTTTCGACAGCTCAGGCGTATGCCGGAGTTCGTCCGTCGGGGCCGGCGCCCGATTTGAACGCGATACTCGGTAGCGGTATCGGCAGCTGGCGCGATACTCTTGTAAACGAATTCGAGCACGGAGTTTTTGCTGCGGCTCCCCGTATAGCCGAGGTCAAAGCGGCCATGTATGACGCAGGGGCAGTGTACTCGGCCATGAGCGGAAGCGGTGCGGCTGTTTTCGGTATTTTTGACAGCAGGGAAAAGGCTGAGGCTCTTAGCCTGCCTGACTGCGACGTATACATACAATAAGGTTTTATACATACACCCGGCGCCAGACTACGATATAGCAGTCTGGCGCCGGGTGTATGTATTCTTTTTACTCGAAAATGTGTTTGAGCTTCGAGAATATGCGTTGCTTTTCAGCTTCGGTAGGAGTGATATTGGGCGAGCCTTTGAGAGTTTCGATTGCCTGACGCTCGCTGTCGCTGAGATTCTCGGGAATGTATACCATCACGTTGATAAGTTCGTCGCCTGTGCCTGAACTTTCCTGCGATGGCAGACCTTTGCCTCTGAGTCGGAGCACCTTGCCGGGTTGTGTGCCGGCAGCGATTTTCAGCCTTGCGCGGCCGCTGATGGTGGGCACTTCGACACTTCCGCCGAGTATGGCTGTAGGCAGGTCGAGCATCAGATTATATATCACATCGTTGCCATCGCGAATCAGTTCGGGATGCTTAACTTCCTCAATCACAACCAGCAGGTCGCCGTTCACGCCGCCACGGCGCGGAGCGTTGCCCTTGCCGCGTACTGTCAGTATCATGCCGTCGGATACACCTGCGGGAATATGGAACGAAATCTGCTGGTCTTTACGCTGTATGCCCTCGCCGTTGCAATAAGAGCAGCGCTCGGTGATGGTCTTGCCCGAGCCTTCACATTCCGGACATATTACCTGCGACTGCATAGCACCGAAAATCGAGTTCTGCACCTGGGTAATCGAACCGGTACCGTGGCAGGTATTACAGGTAGCGAATGCCACTCCGTCTTTGGCTCCGGTGCCGTTGCAGTGTTCACACTTAACGTAAGTAGGAATCTTCAGTGTCTTGTCCACACCCTTTGCGATATCCTCAAGCGACATTTTCACACGTATGCGCAGGTCGGTGCCTCGGCGCTGACGGGCACGGGCGTGAGTACGGCCTCCTGTGGCACCGCCGAATCCGCCGCCCATATCCATATGGCCGCCGAATATATCGCCGAACATGGAGAAGATGTCGTCCATCGACATACCTCCGCCACCGAAACCGTAGCTGCCGCCACCGCCCGGGAATCCCTGCGGACCCATATTGTGACCGAACTGGTCGTAGCGCTGACGCTTTTCGTCGTTGGAAAGCACATCGTATGCCTCGGCAGCCTCCTTGAATTTCTCTTCGGCCGCCTTATCGCCCGGGTTTTTATCAGGATGATATTTTATGGCCATCTTTCGATAGGCCTTTTTTATTTCGTCGGCGGTGGCGTTTTTTGTCACGCCGAGAACTTCGTAGTAATCTCGTTTTTCGCTCATGTCAGCCGTGATGTAGAAATTATTATTCGCCTACAGCCACTTTTGCATGGCGCAGAACCTTGTCGTTGATGGTATAGCCTTTCTGCGTGGTGTCTATCACCTTGCCTTTAAGGTCTTCGCTCGGAGCCGGTATGGTAGCGATTGCTTCGTGAAGATCGGCATCGAAATCCATGCCGGTCGATTCCATGGCTTTGACACCGTTCTGTTCGAGGTACTTAACCAGTTTGTTGTAAATCAGCTCCATGCCTTCGCGAATGGCATTGGGGTCTTCGCTGTCGCGAGTAGCCTCAAGGCCTCGTTCAAAATCATCTACAATCGGGAGCAGACCGGCCAAAATCTTTTCGTTGCCGTTTTTGAGCAGGTCTTCTTTCTCGCGACGCACACGTTTGCGGAAGTTGTCGAAATCGGCCATAAGAAACATATAGTCTTTCTTCTCCTTCTCTACAGCCGCCTGGGCTTCGTCGAGCTGTTTGCGCAGTGCTTCCATCTCGCCAAGTTCTTCATTAAGGGCATCGGCAAGTTCAGTCTGTTCGTTATCGGTATCCAGAATATCGTCCACTACTTCCGGTTCTTCCTGGGACTTTTGATTATGTTTGTCGTATTTCATATCTTTTTTAGTATGTTTTATCGAGTTGTGTAATGCAAAAACTTTGCCAAAGTGACACACTCAAGCAAGTATTTTATAATAAAAACAAAAACAAGTCAATAACGTTCAACGTCGTTTTACCATTGCAAGCTGAATGTGCTGTCAGCGGCATTATGAACGGCAACCCCGGCTTTGCGGCAGTCGGTTTCGTAGCGTCTGCGCCGTTTTTTCGACAGGCCTGATGTAAGAATCACGCACCGCGGACTCATCTTATGTACCAATTCGGCAATATTCAGATTTTTATTCGTGCCTACCACGACATAATCCGCTTGCAGCGGTATTATATCGTCGGCATCTTTTGCTATCCACAGGGTATATGGACCGGCATGGAGCAGACTGCCATTGCGGCCGAAGCCATCAGCACGCATGTCGACACTGTCGCACAGACTGAAATTGCCGTGGCAGCGACGCATCCTCAACCATGTTTCGTAGCGCCTGCTGCATGCCGACAATGTCGCATGAGTGGCAGGCGCGCTGCCTTCGCAATACAGCATGGCTGCTTCGCCCTGACGCATTATTACACGGGTTTCGGCGCTGTGGGAGGGTATGTACAGCTCGCCGTATGGATTCTTTTCGGCAAAGACTCTCTGCGCCCCCAGTGACAGCAATACACATATTGCCGCCATAATCCACGGCAGATGTCTGCGACGGTTCAGCGCCACAGCCACAAGGATAATTGCCATAGCAAGCAGCAATGCCGTAACGATTGTTGGATATATCCCGGTGATTTCGGTATGAGGCAAGCCGGTGAGCATGCGGCAGAAACGGTAGGCGAAGCTGTATAGCCCGTCGAGGGTCCACACCAGTATTCCGCAACTGCCGCCACATACAGCAATCAGCGACAGTACCGCTCCTCCGCCGATTATAAGCGACGATATCAGTGTTATAACCGCATTGGCCGGGAGGAACAACAGCGGAAAGCTATGGAAGTACATGGCCGATACCACTGCTGTGCCGAGTACTGCCGCCACGGGTACCGTGATTATCGACATTAGCAGATGCGGGTAACGGCGCCGTCGGCTGAACGGGTTAAGCTGCTCGGCGAATGCCATCAGTCCTGCTACAGCAGTGAACGAAAGCTGGAATCCCGGCGAATACAGCAGCCCCGGATTCCATACAAGCATCACCAACGCGGCGGCGGCCAGTGTGTTGAATCCCACACCCTGCCGCTGCATCATTTTGCCGCCAAGTACTATACTCAGCATCAGGGCCGCCCTGACTGCCGATGCCGGCATACCGCTGACAAGTACATAGAACCACACAGCTGCCAATATCGCTACATGGCGCCAGCGTGCGTACCTGCGCCACAGACGCAGCGGATATAGAAGCAGTGAAGCCAGTCCGGCGAACAACGCCACATGGAAACCACTCAGGGCCAGCAGATGAGCCAGGCCGAGGGTGCGGAATGTTTCACGCACATCGGGCGACAGGTTATTGTCATCGCCGCATACGGTGGCTACTACAAAATCGGCGGTGCGTTCGCTCAGGCCCGATAGATATATGGCATCGGCCAGATTGTTGCGGTATTGGCGCAGTCGCTCACCGATGCCGCTGCCGGGAGTGACTACGCAAAAGCCGTCGCTCCCGGCAGTCATAATGGCCGAAACGCGGTCGACGGCAGCAAAGGCAGCATAGTCGGTTTCGTATGGAAGTCCGTCGAATTTAGCGGCATCGCGCAGATAGCCTTCCGCATGTACCCGCGACCCTATGCCGGCCTCATCGGCATGGCACAGGAGTGAAATCCAAATCCGCACAGGGCTGTCGAGCCCCACGCCTCCGATGGTATCTGCGGCAACAAGCAGACGGCTGTAGTCGCCCGACGGTACTATGCGCAGTACTTTGGCACTCAGCTTCACATTGCTGCCGTGCATGCTCGCAGGCAATGAAGCCGAGGCATGTACCGAGGCACAAAACCATCCGGCGGCAATAGCCAGCACACCAAAAGTGTAGAATCTGTCAGGGAAGTACAGCAGCGCTACGCACACCGCGGCGATGATGGCTACCAGATACCATTGCACCCCAAAACCGAACAGCAGGATTCCTGCCATGTATCCTATTGTTACAGGTACGACAGGAATCCTGCTGTATGGGGCTTTCATTCTGTATTGCGCTTAGGGTATCGTAGACTCTACTACAAACAGGCTGCCTACGCCTATTACAATCCATAGCAGCACAGCCAGAAGCAGCGGCTTGACGCCGACCTGCTTTACTGTGGCCAGCGACAGCGAGGCGCCAATCATAAACAGGGTCACCACCATGCCGCGTTTGGCAATCCACACCATAATATCAACAAACCACTGTGGTATGGGCAGATATGTGTTTGCAACCATGGCGAGAATGAATATGAATATGAACCATGGTATGGAAATCTTGCTGCCCTTTTCGCGGAATATAAACATGGTGACAAGGGCAAGCGGGATTATCCAAAGGGCGCGGGTAAGTTTAATCAGTGTGGCAATCTGTAGAGCTTCCTCTCCGTAGCTTTCACCTGCGCCTACCACCGACGAAGTGTCGTGGATGGCAATGGCTGCCCAGGTGCCGAACTGCTGCTGGCTCATATCAAGCAGGTGGCCAATCGGCGGAAATATAAACAGAGCTATCGCATTGAGTATGAAAATAACGCCCAGCGACACTGCCATTTCATTTTCATTAGCCTTCAGCACCGGACCTACTGCCGCAATGGCCGAGCCGCCGCAGATGGCCGTACCCGACGAAATCAGGTAACTGGTCTTGCGGTTGATGTGCAGCCAGTAACCGCCCAGAACTCCGAGTGTCATTACGCCTACAACGCTTACTACAGTAAACATCATGCCCTCGGAACCCGATTTGAGCGATTCCTGCAGATTCATGTTAAATCCGAGGCAGACCACTGCTATCTGCAGCAGATATTTCGAACACTTTTTGTTGAATTTCGGGCACGGGTTCTTCATGCAGAAAGCAAATACAAGGCCTGCTAAAAGTGCCAAAGGTGCGTTTACTATCGGAAGCCCGAGTTTATCCCAAGGAATTAGAATAATCGCTATCGCTGCAATATAAATAATCAACGGCCGGCTGATAACTGTTTTTTCTTCGTTCAGATTGATTCCTTTTTTTTCTTTCATTTTGGTTTATAATTTATAATCTGAAAATGCGCCACGACTCGAAAGCCTGCAGAAGCAGCATTTCAAGGCCGTTTTTTGTTTCGGCCCCTTGCTTTGATGCAAGGCGCATGAATTCGGTTATTTCGGGGTTGTACACCAGGTCGTATGCCAGATGGTCGGGCGTGAACAGTCCGTAAGGCACAGGAGGGGCCTCGCCTATATGCGGATACATGCCCAATGGTGTGGCATTTACTACAATCTTATGCTCGGCCATCACGGTGGCATCAATGTCGGCATAGCTTATATATCCGGGACCGGGACGGCGCGACACAAGGGTTGCTTTCAGCCCCAGGCGTTCGAATCCGGCTATACATGCAGTCGCTGCTCCGCCGGTGCCCAGTATCAGAGCCGCCTTACGGCCTTTGAGTACAGGCTCCAGCGAGTCGGCAAAGCCCTGTACATCGCTGTTATAGCCTTTCATTACCGGATTTTTGCCTGGATGCCGTATAATCTTTATTACATTTACAGCCTGGACTTTGTCGGCGAGAGGGTCGAGAGATTCCATCATCGGAATCACATCGCGCTTATAAGGGCTTGTGACATTCAGCCCTGACAATGCCGGATATTCGGCCAGAAGCCGTGGCAACTCAGCCACAGAGTCGATTTCGAAATTCAGATAACGGGCATCTATACCCTCGGCTTTGAACTTGCGATTAAAAAAATCGGCGGATAACGAATGGCCAAGAGGTTTGCCTATAAGACCGTATAGTTTCATGTAAGCGTGACATAAAATTTTGTGCAAAGTTACAAAAAGTAGCGTTTACTTGTATGCCAAATCAATAAAAATTCGTAACTTTGTGGGCAATAAAAACGGCAGACTTGTCTACTGACCGTATATCAATCGATATCACATATATAAAAATAATAATATGTCGTTTATTGCTGACCGCGTAAAAATGGAAGGACTCACCTTTGACGATGTCCTCCTTATTCCGGCTTATTCGGAAGTACTCCCTCGTGACGTAAAACTTACAACTCGTTTCTCGCGCAACATCACCTTGAACGTACCCCTGGTTTCAGCCGCCATGGATACCGTAACCGAAGCACAGCTGGCTATTGCCATAGCCCGTGAAGGCGGCATAGGTGTAATTCACAAAAACATGCCTATTGCCGAGCAGGCCCGCCAGGTACATGCGGTGAAGCGTGCAGAAAACGGCATGATTTATGACCCCGTGACTATTCTGCGCGGTTCTTCAGTAAAAGACGCCCTCGACATGATGGAGGAATATCACATTGGCGGTATTCCTGTTGTGGATGAAAATGGTATGCTCGTTGGCATCGTTACCAACCGCGACCTCCGCTTTGAGTCCAACCTCGGACGCCCTATCGACGAGGTTATGACTTCGAAAGATATTATCACCACCGACCAAAGCACCAACCTTGAGGAGGCCGCCCGCATACTGCAGCGACACAAAATCGAGAAACTGCCCGTTGTCGATTCCAAGGGCAAGCTCGTGGGACTGGTGACTTACAAGGATATAACCAAAGCCAAGGACAAGCCCAACGCATGCAAGGATAATCTCGGACGCCTACGTGTGGCAGCCGGCATCGGTGTCACTCCCGATTCGATGGAGCGCGCCGACGCACTCGTGGCCGCCGGAGTCGACGCCCTGGTAATCGACACCGCCCACGGCCACAGCAAAGGTGTGATAGGAGTACTTCGTGCCGTAAAGGAAAAATACCCCCATATTGACGTGGTAGTAGGTAACATCGCTACCGGCGACGCCGCCAGATACCTTGTTGAAAACGGCGCCGACGGCGTAAAAGTTGGCATTGGCCCGGGCTCGATATGCACCACCCGCGTAATAGCAGGTGTGGGTGTACCCCAGTTGTCGGCTGTTTACGATGTAGCCAAGGCTCTGGCAGGCACGGATGTGCCTCTGATTGCCGACGGCGGTATTCGATATTCGGGCGATATTGTAAAAGCTCTCGCGGCAGGCGCGCACTCCGTAATGCTCGGCGGCATGCTGGCCGGCGTGGAGGAATCACCCGGCGACACCATCATCTACAATGGCCGTAAATACAAATCATATCGAGGCATGGGTTCGCTTGAAGCCATGGAGAAGGGTTCGAAAGACCGCTATTTTCAGGGCAACGAAACCGACGCCAAGAAACTCGTGCCGGAAGGCATCGCAGCCCGCGTACCCTACAAAGGCCTGCTCTACGAAGTGGTATACCAGATGCTTGGCGGTCTGCGCGCCGGCATGGGCTATTGCGGCGCCGCCGACATCGAAGCCCTGCATAACGCCAAATTCACCCGCATCACCAATGCCGGCGTGGCTGAAAGCCATCCGCACGATGTAGCCATCACATCCGAAGCCCCCAACTACAGCACATCGCAGCGCTAATAAGTGCGATATAATATAATAAAAGTCGTGGCATCTGATTCATTTTGATGCCGCGACTCTTATTTTCTTATATCAAGGCATAATAAACACATGGCGTTTCCGTTATAACGAGTAGTGAAAAAACGCAACAACTGATGAAAAAGTATTTTGTTTCGGCAGCAGTGCTCGGAGCCGTGCTCCTGGCAGTAAGCGCCAAAAATAACGACCCCGTGCTGATGACAGTCAACGGCAAAAAAGTGCCGCTGAGCGAATTCGAATATCTATACAAGAAAAACAATTCGCAGCAACTTCAGCCCCAGACCATCGACGAATATGTCGATATGTTTGTGAACTACAAGCTCAAGGTAGCTGACGCCGAGGCCGCCGGACTCGACACCACTGAGGCGTTCAATCAGGAACTGACCAAATACTGCAACGATCTCGCCCGCCCATATCTGCGCGACCAGGCCCTCGCCGACTCGCTTGCAAGGGCAAGCTACGAGCATAATCTTGAAACAGTGACCGTAAGCCATATTATGCTCTCCGCCGGCCAGAATGCCGACGAATACAACAAGGCTTACGCTACCCTCGATTCGCTGCGCAGCGACATTATTGCAGGAAAAACCACCTTTGAAGACGTTGCCTCGATATATTCGGTCGACCGCGGTTCGAAAGTGCGCGGAGGATTTATGGGTCCTGTGATTGCGGGACGCTTACCCTGGGCCTTCGAAGACATGGCGTACAACACCAAGGTTGGCGAGATAAGCCCTATTGTAAACTCCGGATTCGGCCTGCACATTATCCGTGTGGAAAAGCGTGAACCGGCCAAAGGCGAAGTGCATGCGGCTCACATTCTTAAACTGACACGCGACGTGCCCGAAGACCGCATAGCGGCCATTGAGGCTGAAATAGACTCGATTTACGAGGTCGTAAGCGCACCCGACGCGAATTTCGCCGAAGTTGCCAAACGCGAATCACAGGACCCCGGTTCGGCCCGCAAAGGCGGTGACCTCGGCTGGTTCGGTCCCGGCATGATGGTACAGCCCTTCGACAGCATTTCGTTCGCGCTGGCCAACGGCGAAATTTCAAAGCCGTTCAAAACTTCATTCGGCTACCATATTATAAAGCGATATGATCATCGCGGTGTAGCCGGCTTCGACGAAATGCGCGAACAGATCAACAAGATGATGGAACGTGACATTCGCGGTGTGATGCCCGAGCAGCGCCGCCTCGAACAGCTGGCCAAGGAATTCAAAGCCGAACTCAATCCTGCTTCGTTTGATGCCTACGTAGCCAACAACGGCGACAAAAAACTGGCCGCATATACCATCAACGGCAAAGCAGTGACCGTAGCCTCGATTGCCGACAAGCTCAACGCCACAGGTATTGCGCCCACCGAGCCCAAGGCTTTGGCCGAAGCGCTTAGCCAGCTGGCACAGGCCAATATGTATGAAGATGTATTGAAATTGGCCCGTGAGCAGCTACTTCAGACAAACGCCGATTACCGCAATCTCACCAATGAGTATCGCGACGGTATTCTGATGTTCGAGATTTCGAACCGCAATGTCTGGGACCGTGCGGCAAAAGACACCGAAGGTCTGGAGAACTTCTTCCGCGCTCATCGCGAAAACTACAAGTTTGAGTCGCCCAAATACAAAGCTTTCATAGTGTTTGCAACATGCGATTCGACCATGAACGAGGCCAAGGAATACGCCGAGTCGCTGGGTACTCCCGACCCTGCCACTTTCGCACGCCTGATGACCGACAAATTCGGACGTGAAATTAAAGTGGAACGTGTAATCGCAGCCAAAGGCGAAAACCCCATCACCGACTTCCTTGGTTTCGGTATGTCCAAGCCCGCGCCTGGCAACTCACGCTGGAACTTCTACTTCCCCGTTGCCGGCAAGGTTATCGACGCTCCCGAGGATGCGGCTGATGTGAAAGGCGCTGTAACCAACGACTACCAGAGCGAACTCGAACGCGAGTGGCTCGACCGTATTCACAAGAAATACAAGGTAAAGGTGAACAAAAAAGTACTCAAAGAGGTTAAATAACACAGTAAGCCCCGCCTCCATCGGCGGGGCTTTTTCAATATTATGCAAATCAGAATATCCACAGCCCTTGTAGCCGCACTGCTGCTTGCCTCCTGCTACAACAGAGCCGGAGAAAAGACCGCGCAGGAGAAACCGGTGGCCCGTGTCGGCAAAGCCACCCTCAGCCGAAGCGACATCGTAGCCAATGTGCCGCCCGGCATGAGCGAAGCCGACAGCATTGAATATGTGCGCCGCTACGTCAACAACTGGGTCGACCGTGAACTGGTCGACCAGGCCGCACTGCCGGTACTTGATATGGCAGAAATCGACCGCCGTGTGGAGAAATACCGCCGTGACCTCATTACGGCCGAATATCGTCGCTATAGGTTCGATACAAGTGCCGACACGGCATTTACCGACAAAGAACTGAAAGAATACTACAACCGCCACAAGGAACTGTTTACCGTCGGACATCCCATGGTCAAAGGCATATATCTGAAAGTTCCCGACCATGCCGCCGACCTGCGCGAAATCCGCCGTCTGCTGCAGCATGGCGGCAAAGCCGACATCGACCGGCTCGAGGGTATGGTAGCGGGTACGGCCATCCATTACGACTACTTCCGCGACACATGGGTGGAATGGCGCAGCATAGAGCAACTTATACCCACACGCTTTGCCACGGAGCCTATGGCGGTGTTCCGCGGTCAGAAGATGCTCGACCTCAGTATTGGAGGCTTCACTTACTTGCTGAAAGTCGACAGCTATCTGCCGAGCGGCAATCCCCTGCCCTACGAACAGGCTCTGCCTCAGATACATCAGCGACTCACCAACCGGGCCCGCATGAATTTCGACGCCACCTTCCAACAACTTCTGCGCAAGGAAGCGGAGGACAAGGGTATCGTTGAAATCAGTCTATGATGAACCAATTTAACATTTAACATTTAACATTTAACATTATATTTCAGAAAAAATAGCTTACTTTGCAACTTAAAATCATATCATCACAAAGAAATGAGCAATATCAAAACCGCTATAGCCGCCCTAATGGCCGCATTCTCAATCTCGGCAACAGCCCAGAACAACATCGTGGACGAAGTGGCTTGGGTTATCGGCGACGATCCTATCTATAAATCGGAAATTGAAGAGTATTATCAAGAGGCGCTGCAGGAGCGTATGCCAATAAAAGGCGACCCCTATTGCACTCTGCCCGAGCAGATGGCGATCGAACGTCTGTTTCTTCATCAGGCCGATCTCGACACCGTGCTCGTAAGCGAGTCGATGATACAGCAGCAGGTCGAAGGCCAGATGAACTTCCTGCTCAACAACCTCGGCTCGAAAGAGAAAATCGAGCAATATTTCCGCAAGCCCTATTCCGAGATTCGCGATTACTACGCCACCAACATACGCAACCGTTACCGCGTTGGCCAGGTAAAGCAATCGCTCACCAAGGATGTAAAAGTGACACCCAACGACGTGCGCCGCTACTTCGACAAACTTCCGGCCGACTCTCTGCCCTACGTGCCCCTGCAGGTTGAGGTGCAGATTATGACACTCAACCCGGTGATTCCCCGCGAGGAAATCGAATCGGTAAAGGCGCGTCTGCGCGACATTGCCGAACGCGTTAACAACGGTGAGAGCGACTTCTCCACCATGGCCATTCTATACTCCGAAGACGACGGCAGTTCGGTGCGCGGCGGCGAAATCGGCTTCAAAGGGCGTGCCGATCTTGTGGCTGAGTATGCAGCCGTGGCATTCAATCTCAACGACCCCAAAAAAGTATCTAAGATTGTAGAAACCGAATACGGCTACCACATCATACAGCTTATTGAAAAGCGTGGCGAGCGAGTAAACACCCGCCATATACTTCTGCGCCCGAAAGTGTCCGACAAAGACCTCAACGAGGCCATTCAGCGCCTCGACTCGGTACGCACCGACATTGTAGACAACCACAAATTCTCCTTTGAAGAGGGCGCGCGATACATCTCTCAAGACAAAAGTACCCGCTACTCGAACGGTGTGATGGTAAATGAAGCTACCGGCAACACCATGTTCGAGATGTCGCAGCTGCCTCAGGAAGTTTCGCGTGCGATAGCTACATTACAACCGGGCGAGATTTCTCAGCCTTTTGTAATGCGCGACGCCAGCAGCAACCGCGACGTTGTAGCCATTGTAAAACTCACCAACCGCCTTGATGCTCACACCGCCAATCTGGCCGATGACTTCCAGCTGCTGAAGAATATGTATGAAAACTCGGCCAAGGAAGAAATTATCGACAAATGGCTTCAGAAGAAAATCCGCGAAACATATATCCGTATCGAAGACGGATGGCGCGGATGTGATTTTGAGCACGATGGCTGGCTGAAGAACAATAAATAATCACACCGGAATATGCGCAGACTACTGCCCGTAGCGGCCCTGACGGCTGTGGCTGTGCCCGCTCTGCTGAGTATTGCACAGCAGCCCGCCAAGCCCGGCAAACCCGATATTAAGCCTCAGATTCAGAATGCCGACCGCAACAACACCGGTGTGGTGTTTCTGGAGCGGGCCGATGAACTCTACAAGCACCGTACCGATTCGTTTATGATCGTGAACGGCAATGTGGAGTTTCGTCGTATGGGCATGTTCATGTACTGCGACAGCGCCCACTACTGGCCCGGCGAACAGCGTTTCCGCGCGTTCGGAAATGTGCGTATGCAGCAGGGCGACACCTTGTTCGTTTATGCCGACAGCCTTGACTACGACGACCGCATCAAGCTGGCTACCCTATTTGCCGAACCGCCACGCAAGGTAACGATGATAAACCGCGATGTGAAACTCGAAACCGATTTCACATTCTACTACGACCTCGCAAACGAACTCGGATGGTACAACCAGTTTGGCGTGCTCACCGACCCGAGCAACCGCCTTGAGTCGGTGTCAGGCGAGTATTCACCACCTACCAAAGATGCCGTATTTACCGACGGTGTGGTGCTGAACGCGCACAGTTCGACCGATACACTTGTGATACGTTCGCAGGCGCTGTACTACAACACCGATACTAAGATTGCCGAGTTATATACTCCCAGCGAGATTATAAACCGGCGCGGCACCATTTTCACCGATTCGGCGATATACAACACCGGCACCGACAACTGCCAGCTGTACGACCGCTCTACTGTAGTGACTCCCGAAGGCCGCTTTCTCACCGCCGATACTTTGTATTATACCAAGCAGATGGCCGAATATACGGCCTACGGCTCAATGATACTGACCGATACGGTGCGCAAAATGCAGCTGTTGGGCGACTACGGCTATTACAACGAGGAACGCGACTCGACCTACGTAACCGGCCATGCGCTTATGAAGGAATACTCCAAAGGCGACACCTTATTCATGCACGGCAGGCAGATTGAGGGCTTTGTGAAAATCGACAGCATTGTAACGCCCGCCGACACCGTAGCCGGTACGGCCGAAAGCGTAAGAATCGACAGCACCCACGTAAGTGTTGTTTATCCACGTGTGCGATTCTACCGCAGCGACATGCAGGGAATATGCGACAGTCTGCGGGTGACTGAGGCTGATTCCACTATGCGTATGTTTGTCAGTCCGGTGGTGTGGAGTGAGGACAGGCAGATTTCGGGCCGTGTGATAGCCGTGCATTTCAACGACTCGACTTATGACCGGGTGAACATTCCCGAGCAGGCGTTCACCGCCGACCATATCGAAGACCAATATTACAACCAGATAAGCGGCAAGGAAATGGTGGCGCACTTTGTCGATGGTAATCTCAAGCACCTGGACATAAATGGCAGCGTTGAGCTAATACTCTACCCCGAGGAGCAGGACAGCACCATCAACAAGATTGTAAATGCGCAAAGCAGTTTTCTGAGAGCCGACTTTGCCGGCCGCACCACCGAGCGGATAAAAATGTGGCCCGAAACCACCGGTACGGTCACTCCTTTGTTCCTGGCTAAGCGCAGTCTGTTTTTCCTGCCCAAGTTCCGCTGGTACACCGGCATGCGTCCGGCTTCTCCGGCCGATGTCATGATTATTCCCAAAGAAATGGACGAACTGATAGAACAGACTCGCAGCACTGAAGGCAAATAGCCATGGCGCCCCCGGGCTTTTATAGTCGGCTCAATGCCGGTCGGGCATGTAGTTAATCAGAGCCCAGCCTCCAATAATCTGCAGAAGCATGCCGGGAATACCGATGCGGAAATCCTGACAGGCCGCAACAAAATCGGCCTTCATAATCCATTCGCCCAGGCACCCCGTAACCTGATACGCCAGCACCACGGCCACAAGCGCAGGCAGCGATGCACCGGCTTTGCGTGAGGCAACCGCTCCGGATATTACAGCCAGCAACACCGATTTGAGCAATATCGCAGGCAATGCGGCAGCAGGCGGCATGCCGAACAGCACTGAATTGAGCAGCGGCGACGCCACTGCCGTAATCAGGCCTACACGCCACCCGAATTTATAAGCGGCCACCAGGGTAAAGAAGTATATGGGCAGCCAGGTGACACCACCCTGCGGAATAAGGTGAAACAGCTGCGGCAAAATCAGATTGGCGACTATAAACAGCGCCGCCACCTGATAAGTGCGGCTTTCTGAAAAGCCAAAAGAATGAAGTCGGACTACACGGTTCATATTCAGTAATAATATTTTTTGCAAAGATAATATAAAATTCCAATACTATCGCCAAACATTTGGGTGTTTGAAATATTTAGATTAACTTTGTGTGATAATTCAACCAATGACATGTCTACATCGCACCTGAAACAGGAAGTACTTGATAAACGCTATCTGCGCATGGCCTCGATATGGGCCGAGAACTCATATTGCCAGCGTCGTCGGGTAGGCGCACTTATTGTTAAAAACCAGGCTATTATATCCGACGGATATAACGGCACCCCTGCCGGTTTCGAAAATGTATGCGAGGATGCCGACGGGCACACCAAACCGTATGTGCTGCATGCCGAGGCAAATGCCATAACCAAGCTTGCCCGCAGCAACAACTCGGGCCAGGATGCCACTCTGTACATCACCGCTTCGCCATGTATCGAATGTGCCAAGCTGATAATACAGACCGGTATCCGCAGGGTGGTATTCAATGAATTGTACCGTCTGTCCGACGGAATCGACCTTCTGCACCGTGCCGGTGTGGAATGTGTGCATATCGAAAATGTTCAGTAACCATCAATGAAAAACCATTTCAGGACCATATACTGGTTTCCGATAATCGGAGCCGCTCTTTTATGCGCCGGCATGTGGCTGGGCTATCTGCTCTCGCCGCGTGTCGACCTCGACAGTTCGCAACGCAAGATGCTCGAAGTTCTGGCTCTGATAAACCGCGATTATGTCGACGACGTTCCTCTTGACTCACTTGTAGAAATCACCATTCCCGAACTGCTGCATAATCTCGACCCTCACTCGGCTTACATATCGGCCAAAGACCTGGAGCGTGTCAACTCAGAACTTGAGGGCAGTTTCGGTGGCATCGGTATACAATTCCAGACTCCGGGCGATACAGTGACAGTAGTCGAAGTCATTGCCGGTTCGCCTGCCTATAAGGCCGGACTGCTGCCAGGCGACCGAATTGTTACGGTCGACAGCACCGACATAGCCGGGAAAAAACTCAGCAACGAAGAAATTTTTGCAAAACTACGCGGCCCCAAAGGCACTAAGGTAAAACTCAGCATACGCCGCCCGGGCGAAAAGAACCTGAAGAATTTCACCCTCGTTCGCGGCGATATACCTCAGGCCAGCATCGAAGGCGTCTATATGACACCCGATTCAATCGGATATGTGCGCGTCAGCCGTTTTGCCCGCGACACATACGAGCAATTCTACAAGGCGCTTGTGAACCTACGCTTCGAGGGCGCAAAGAGCTTTATTGTCGACCTGCGCGGCAACACCGGCGGCTACATGGAGCCGGCTGTAATGATGGCCAACGAATTTCTTGAGCCCGGCAGCGTGATTGTGGAAACCCGCGGTCGCAACCTTGATGACAATTCGACCATTGAGGCGGATGGCACAGGCCTGTTCCAGGACACTCCCCTGGCAGTGCTTATCGACGAGGTATCGGCCAGTGCCAGCGAAATTTTCTCCGGAGCCATGCAGGACAACGACCGCGCCGTGATAATAGGACGGCGCAGCTTCGGCAAAGGCTTGGTGCAGAAGCCCATTCTGCTCGCCGACAGTTCGGAACTGCGTCTGACTGTACAGCGTTATTACACCCCCTCGGGCCGCTGCATCCAGAAAGACTATACCGGCGAAGGTATCGGCGAATACGAAACCGAGATTTACCGCCGCTACCTCAACGGTGAAATATTCGGCAGCGAACAGGCCGACAGTGTAATCGACAAGTCGCTGATTTTCCACACTCTCGGCGGACGTAACGTGTACGGAGGCGGAGGCATCAGTCCCGACTACTTTGTGCCTACCGATACCATCCGGCGCAACACCTACTATGTGAGCGTGGTAAACCGCGGACTTATAAATTCGTACGCCTACGAATACGTCGATCTCAATCGCGCCGAACTCTCCAAGTACAAGACCCTCGACGAACTGCTGCGCAATCTCGACAGCGATTATGTGTTGCTGAATTCCTTTGTACGCTATGCCGTCGAAAAGGGAGTGCGCCGACGTCCGTACTACATTGAACAATCGGCTTCGCTGATTGTTAACCAACTGAAGTCCCTTATAGTGCGTTATGTTCTGGGCATGGACGCCTTCTACAATGTGTATAACAAGGAAGATGAAGATGTGCGCAAGGCCATAAGCATTATCAATCAGGGCAAAGCCGACTTTCCGGTAAAGAATAATTGAAACCAGTAATCCTCTCTCCGATATGGACAAACATCGCATACGCATTCAGATGAAAGCTCGCAAGGCCCTTCTCGACGATGTCGAGAAGGCCGTAGCAGCGCGCAACGCTTTCGAACTGCTTGAAAAGACCGCCGCATTCATGCTGTCGGAACACATATTGCTGTACCATTCGCTGCCCGACGAACTATCGACCCGCGAATTTATCGAACGCTGGGCCGACCGCAAGCATTTTTATCTGCCACGTGTAAACGGAGTCAATCTCGACGTGCTCCCATACCAGCGAAGCCGCATGCACCTGGGCGCATTCAATATCGAGGAGCCTGACGGAGATGTACTCAACGACCTCAGCGGTATCGACATGGTCATAGTACCCGCAGTGGCCTATGACCGCCACGGCAACAGAGTGGGCCGTGGCAAGGGCTATTACGACAGACTGCTTTCGGGCCTGAAAGCTCTGACCGTAGGCATGGCTTACGATTTTCAGCTCGTAGATGAAATAGATGCCGAGCCACACGATATGCGCGTAAATTATATCATCACCGACCGCCATATAATAGCGTGTGGCAACCGTCGCTGACGCCCGCCGCCCGGACACCTTTTTAGAGCTTGTTTAAGACCCCGTTCCCCAGCCTTAACAGATATTGGGGGGACGGGGTCTTAATAATTTCAGGCGTACACAGACGCCTTCAAATGTTAAAATTGCAATCGCTTGCAAAAAGTCACATTCTACCCCTATATCATGCTGTAAAACATAGTTTCTTAGCATACTTCCACCCTCAAAAGCCGATTTAACAATATTTTGCAAAAAATTATTTTAAAGATACTTTTAAATATTTCGGCTGCAAACGTATTGATTAAGGCTATAAATTTTACTTTTAAATCAAACATCGCCCAAATGCTTATGAAATGTTATGAGGTAGTCGGCAAGCGATACAAGCCACTCCTTGCCAGCTTAAAAATTATCACTAACTTTGCACTCGGAAATGATACGACAAGCAGTCTTAAACGCTTTTTTTAACAAATCTGGAATAGACATATAAATCTAACATTAAGTACTATGTGTAAGAAAAGGGAGATTCGTGAGAACCTCCCTTTTTCTATTTTAAAGGCGTATGTCCGCCCTGTCGGCTTGAGGCAATTTAACATTAATCGGTATGCGTCTTATGCTATTTTTCACTAACTTTGTACTATGAAAAAAATCGATCGCGAAACAGTACAGAAAATTCTCGATGCAGCCGATATTGTCGATGTGGTAAGCGACTTCGTGAGCCTGAAACGCCGCGGAGCAAACTATATCGGTCTGTGTCCGTTCCACAACGAGCGCACCCCCTCTTTCTCTGTTTCAAAATCGAAAGGCATTTGCAAATGCTTCAGTTGCGGCAAAGGCGGTGCTCCGGTCAATTTTCTTATGGAACTCGAGCAGATGTCGTATCAGGAGGCACTGCGCTGGCTTGCTAACAAATATCACATCGAAATCAAAGAGCGGGAGGAAAGCGAAGAAGAACGTCGCCAGGCTTCGGAACGCGAACAAATGTTTGCTGTAAACGAATTTGCCATGAATCACTTCAAGCAGAACCTTACCGATACCGACGATGGCCGCGCAATCGGTCTGACTTACTTCAGGCAGCGAGGAATCTCGGACGCCATGATTGAGCGTTTCCGCCTCGGATATGCCATTGACCGCAGCGACGACCTGCGCAACGCGGCAAACCACGCCGGATACAAAGACGAATACCTCGAAAAGACAGGTCTGACCATCCGAAACGAGCAAGGCCGCGTGTACGACCGCTTCCGCGGACGTGTAATATACCCCGTACACACCCTCTCGGGCAAGGTAGTGGCCTTTGGCGGACGCACTCTGCGTACCGACAAAAACGCATCCAAATACGTAAACTCGCCTGAAAGCCAGATATACCGCAAGAGTTTCGAACTTTACGGCATGTATCAGGCGCGCCAGGCCATAGCACGGACCGATAAATGTATACTGGTCGAAGGCTACATGGATGTGATTTCGATGTCCCAGGCCGGCATCGAGAACGTAGTGGCGTCCTCAGGCACTTCGCTCACCGACGGACAGATACGTATGATTCACCGTTTTACCCAAAACGTAACGGTAATCTACGACTCCGATGCCGCCGGTATAAAGGCCTCGCTCCGAGGCATCGACCTGCTTCTCGCCGAGGGGCTTAACATCAAGGTGCTTCTGCTGCCCGATGGCGATGACCCGGACTCGTTTGCCCAGCATAATCCGGCCGAAGTTGTGGAGCAATATATAAAGGATAACGAAACAGACTTCATACGCTTCAAGACCCGTATTCTGCTCGAGGACGCAGGCTCCGACCCCATGAAGCGTTCGAAAGTTATCAGCGACATACTGCGTTCGATAAGCGTGATACCCGATGCCGTAACCCGCGGCGTATATGCCGACGAGTGCGCTCGGCTCATGGGCGTCAAGGCCGACATGCTTCATATACAGCTGAAGAAGCTTGTAGCCGACATCGCCTACCGTCAGGCGCTGAAGCAGCAGGGCGACAAGGCGCGTTCGTCGGTCGACGACCTTACACCGCAGCAGATTCAAGACGCCTCCGACGACGTGGCCGACATCAATGCCGCAGTGTCGCGACGACTGCGCCCCTACGAGGAGGCTTTGCTTAAACTTGTGCTCAAACACGGCAACTACGCATTCACATCCTATGCCAATCCGGAGAACCCGCAGGAAATGTTGCCGCTGCGCGTAATCGACTATGTGGCCGCCGATCTTGAAAACGACGAGGTTACGTTTACCGATGCCGCCCTGGCCCATGTATTCCAGTGTGCCGTCGACATGGCGGCAAACGAATGGCCTGAGGCTCACAACCGCTTCGTTGACAATCAACGGCAGATTATGGCCGACCGGCTCGAACAGGGGCGCCGGGCTCTTGCAGCAGGCAGCATGTCGGTAGCCGACATCACCCGCGGAGAAATAGAGCTCAACGAGCGGGTACAGCGAGAATTCGACGAGGCAGTGGCTGACTTCGACGCCGGATTTGTGGCACGACGGGCGGTATCGAGCCCCGACGATATGCTGAGGCGCATTTCTACCGACCTGATTGTAGAGCCACATCAGTTGAGCAAAATCTACAGCAATGTGCCCAGCGAGCGCGAGCGCCTGCTCGAACTGCTGCCACGCACACTGCACGAGCTCAAGAGCATGCATCTAAGTGTGGAACTCGACACCATACTGGGAGAACTGAAACTTGCTCAGGAACGCAATGACACCGAAGAGGTTACGCGACTCATCACCCGTATGATGGAACGCAAGGCACTTCAGAACGATTTCGCCAGGTATTTGGGTGAACGAAACCTCAATCCCGACCGCCTGCCGGGCTGGGAATAATCGTCGGTTCTGCACAAATCCGGCAACAATATTGTGCATAAAAAAAAATTGCATTATCTTTGCAACGCAATATCATTGCTCACTTTAGATTATATCATAACTACACAATCAAATTCTTGATGAAAAAAACTAATTTATTCATGGCTGTTGTCATGGCTATGGCCGCGTCGTCCGTGAGCGCATCGGCCCAGGTGGTGACTACCACGCCTGCACCATTGCAGCAGAACAGCGACAACGTAGTGCTGACCTATCATGCCGCAGCCGCAGAAGGCAACAACGGGCTTGCCAATCTGCCCGAAAGCTCCTATCTTTATGCCCACATCGGACTTGTGACTGACAAGAGCGCAAGCACCGGCGACTGGAAGTATGTAGTTACCGACTGGCCCGCGAACGACGGTTCTAACGCACAGACCGTAAACACCGACAAAAACCACCTGGTATACACAGCTCCAAACACCTACACACTTACCATCGGAAATCTGCGCGAATATTTCGGTGTTACCGACCCCTCTGAAAATATCCGGTACATAGCCATGGTGCCGCGTACCGCCGATGGTCGTAAGCAAGCCGGCATGGCCGACGGAAGCGATATTCTTATCGACGTGCTTTCCGAAGGATTCGACATCAGCTTTGCATCGAATGCCGATAAACTAAGTCCGGTATTCAAGAAAGCCACAACACTGCGCTTTACGGTGCAGAGTACCACTGAAGCCGATCTCGATATTTCGGTAAACGGCACGTCAATAGCATCGAAAAGCGGTGTTACCGAGCTTACAGCCGAATACAAACTCGAAAACGCAGGCAACTACCAGGTGGTGGCTACCGCTACCGCTGGAGGTAAGACTCTCAGCGCAAGCAGGAGTTACGCCATGGTGGGTGCGGCCGAAGCCGGCATTTACCCCGGAGGTGTACCCAAGATGGGAACTGTTAAGAACGCCGACGGCAGCGTCACCTTCTGTCTTGCAGCACCACAGAAAGAGAGTGCCGTACTCATAGGTTCGTGGAACGACTACGGCATCTCCGACGAGAGCAACATGAAATACCAGGACTACGAGGGCAACCGCTACTTCTTCACCACTGTCAACGGCCTCGACAACAGTACCTATTACAACTATTATTTTGTAGTAATCGGCTCCGACAACCGCAGCTATAACGTGGGCGACCCCTACTGCCACCTTGTGCTCGACTACTACAACGACAAATGGCTCGACCCCGCCGTATGGCCCGACATGCCGCAGTACCCCTACAACAAGGTGCCCGACAACACCATGATCTCGGTATATAAAGGCGATATGGACGACTACAACTGGAGCAGTTTCCAAATTCCCGACCACAATAATCTGATAGTGTATGAGATGCTGTTGCGCGACTTCACCGGCACTGTGGGTGAGTCGAATGGCAACGGTACAGTACGTCAGGCCATCGAAAAGATTCCATACCTGAAGGAGCTCGGCGTGAATGCCGTCGAAATCATGCCTGTAATGGAGTTCAACGGCAACAACTCATGGGGCTACAACACCAACTTCTACATGGCTCCCGACAAAGCCTACGGCTCACCCGACGACTACAAGGAATTCATCGACATATGCCACCGCAACGGCATTGCAGTGATACTCGACATTGTATTCAACCAGAGCGACGGCCTGCATCCATGGTACAAAATGTACAACATTGCCTCAAACCCCTTCTACAACCAGACCGCTCCACATGCGTACAATGTACTCAACGACTGGAACCAGGACAACGACCTGGTACAGCAGCAGTGGACCGATGCCCTGAAGTACTGGCTCACCGCATATAACGTCGACGGTTTCCGCTTCGACCTCGTAAAGGGCCTCGGCGACAATAACTCCTACGGCAACGGCACCGACAACTACAACAACTCACGTGTCGAGCGCATGAAGCGCCTGCACGATGTAATCAAGTCGGTGAAACCCGACGGCATCCACATCAACGAAGACCTTGCACAGGCATTCGAAGAAATAAAACTGGGCGAAGACAAGCAGATACAGTGGAGCAATATCAACGGCAACTCATGCCAGTATGCAATGGGCTATAACGAAAGCTCCGGCAACGGCAAATATCTCAGCTGCTTCTATGCTCCGTCGAACGAGAAACGCCCCTGGGGCAGCACTGTGTCGTACGCCGAAAGCCACGACGAGGAACGCATGGGCTACAAATGCGTGACATGGGGCGCAGCCGGTGTCAAAAACTCCACCCCGACCATTATGAAGCGACTGGGCAGCGTGGCGGCAATAATGCTGATGACTCCCGGCCCAAAGATGATATGGCAGTTCGGCGAACTCGGAGCCGACCAGACCACCAAGAGCCAGAACGGCGACAACGATACAAGCCCGAAGATGGTAGTCTGGAATTATCTCGACGACCCCGACCGCATGGCCCTGCACGATGTGTACAAGCAGCTCTGCCACCTGCGCACCGAGAATCCCGACCTCTTCGGCCCGGATGCCGAATTTGAATATTCAGGCGGCACAAACATGACCACCCTGCGCACTCTGCGGGTGAGAAACGGCAAGAAAGAGGCTATTGCATTCATCAACCCGGCCATCAGCGGCGAACCACGCGCGGTAAACGCCGCCAGCACTGTGCTTAACGCCAACAACTGCAAACTGGTGGCCGCATCAGCAGGCTTCGAACCCGTTCTCTCCGGCACAGGCACCAGTGTAGCGGTAACAGTACCGCCTCACAGCATGGCGGTATTCGCCACCATAGATACAGCCGGCGAAGGCGACATAACAGCCGACCTTGACAGCGCCCCCGCAGTATACGGCGGCAACGGCCGTATTGAAATCATCGGCGACTATGTGTCGGCCGAGGCATATACCCTCGACGGCCGCTGCTGCGGACTCGAAAACCTTGCCGCAGGCATATATGTAGTGCGCGTCGACGGACGAAGCTACAAGGTAGTAGTGCGTTGAGTTCAGTTCCGACATAGCATTGTGAATCCCGGGCCGGAAGACCCGGGATTTTTTGTCTGTTTCCCCGGACACATTCTCCGACATTTTATGTTGATTTTAGTTAAAAATTTCGGGGTTTTAAAATTAATATCTATATTTGTAACTGAAATGCAGCGAAAACTTCGCTGTCGAACGCAATCGAAATGCCCTATATAAGTACTAACCACAATTCACCACAAGTAGGACTGACGGAAGCGATATTACGCAGCATCGCTCCCGACAAAGGTCTATATATGCCGGAGCAGTTGCCTCGCGTGCCTAAAGCATTCATTCGCAACTCTGTGGAAATGAGTCTTCAGGAAATTGCCTATGCCGTATGCAACACTTTGCTTGGCGATGAAATCGAGGCATGGATGCTCAAAGAGGTTGTCGACAACGCCTTCAACTTCGATATTCCGCTGGTACAAATCGGCGGCGGTACCGCAGTGCTGGAGCTGTTTCACGGCCCAACTCTGGCAATAAAGGATATCAGTTCGCGCTTCATGGCCCGGCTGTGCATGCAGCTCAGCCGCAAGTTTGGCAGAAACATGCAGATGAATGTCCTTATGGCCACAAACGGCAATTCGGGAGGCGCCATAGCCGATGCCATAGCCACGCTGCCTGATGTGAATGTATACGTGTTGTTCCCCAAGAACGACAGGCGACACATAGGCGACAATCTGCGCGGCACCTCGCCGAACGTAAAGGCTGTGGAAGTACAGGGCAATATCGACAACTGCAAAGAGATAGTCCGCATGGCCATGAGCGACGAAAGTCTGCGCGACAGAATGCATCTGGTTACAGCCAATTCGGTGAACATAGCGCGTCTGATTCCAATGATAGCGATTTATTTCCATGCAGTCAGCCGTATGATGGCAGAAGGAATCGCCCCCGCCGAATGCCCGGTGGCGATACCGGTTGGCAACATGACAGCGCTCACCGCCGCCGTAATGGCGCGCCGCATGGGACTGCCGCTCGGTCAGCTGGTGGCGGCCTGCAATGCCAACAGCCATTTTTGCGACTTTCTGCAGTTCGGCAGCGGCGCAATGCCCAGAGTGACAGTCGAAACCTACGCCCGGGCCATGGACATGGGAACACCTTCGAATCTTCCGCGCATGATGCATCTATACAACGGCGATATCGCGGCCATGCGCGGCGATATAAACGCTGTAAGCATTACCGACGAACAAATCAGCAGCACCATAGCCTCTGTATACAGCCGCTGCGGATACCTGCTCGACCCGCACTCGGCCGTGGCATACGCTGCCCTGGAACAGACCTACCCCGACACCACCCACCGCATGCTGCTTGCGACATCCCACCCGGCTAAATCGCAACAAATAGTCGAAGCCGCCACAGGCACCCCGCTGAAAGTGCCCGAACGGCTTGCCTACTCGTCGCACCTCAAGCGTCACTCGGTGAAACTGCCGCCCACCTACCCCGCTTTCCGCAAATTTCTGACAAACCCTAATTAATACAAACTTTAACATTGATATAAAATGTCAAGCATCAAGAAATTCAAAAAACAGGTACGCTACGCCTGCGGTGATCTTGCAGCCGAAACTCTGGTAGCCTCGTACTACATCAACGGCTTCTCGCGTGAAGACGCACACCGTATTATCTGCGACGTGGCTGCACTGCAGACCGATACTGTATCCAAGTGCAAATTCTACTTCGACAAGAGCCGCCGCGATTTTGCCAACGATGCCGAATACCGCAAGGCCCGCCGCACTTACTTCAAGGCTGCTTTCGCCAAACTGCGCCAGAACTTCAACCTGCGCATGGAGGAGATTGTGAAGGAAATGAACAAAGCCCTTCCGACAGAAGCCAAGGAAGCCAACAAAGCGAAATAAACAGTGAATCTTGCTGCAAGACTGCTGCGGCTGGCCGGCTGGACACTGCATGTGAGTGTGCCCGACTATCCGCGGTGCCTTATCTGTGTGGCGCCACACACCAGCAACTGGGACTTCGTAATAGGCAAGCTGGCCTATGCGGCGATTGGCCGCAGGGCCGGCTTTCTGATGAAACAAGCCTGGTTTTTCTGGCCTATGGGCTGTTTTTTTCGCGCTATCGGCGGTGTGCCGGTGCCACCTAAAGGCAGCGGCGGCGACCTTGTCAACACCCTCATTGAACGGTTCCGCGAATCTAAGCGCCTCACTCTGGCCATTACTCCCGAAGGCACACGTAGCCGAAATCCTAACTGGCGCACCGGTTTTTTGCGCATAGCCTACGGAGCTGACATACCTATAGTGCTGGGAGCGATAGATTTCAGCACCAAATCGGTGTATCTTACCAAGACCTTCAACCCCACCGGCGACCTCGAAGCCGACATGAAAGCCATAAAGGACTATTACAGACCGTTTACCGGTAAATTCCCCGAAAAGTTCGCCTTATGAAATTCAATAACAGCCTAAAGATTGGCGTATTGCCTCTGGATATATGTTTTCTGAATCCTGAAGAGAATTTCAGCAAAATCGAGAATGCTCTCGAACTACTCGAACACGGCACCGATTTACTCGTCCTTCCCGAGCTGTTCAGCACCGCGTTCATAGCCGATGCCGGAGTGGCTTTGGAAAAAGCCGAGCCTTATGACAATGACGCCGACTCAACTCTGGGCCGTATGCTGGCATGGGCCCGAAAATACAATGTGGCCATATGTGGCAGCTATCTGAAACTCGACAGCGAGCGGCGACCGGCCAACCACTGTGTATTCGTGGAGCCGTCGGGAGAGTTTGCTGTTTACGACAAGCGCCATCTGTTCGGCATAAGCCGTGAAAGTGAATTTTATGGGGCCGGTGAAAGCGAACCTCCGGTAGTTCGTTATCGTGGCTGGAATATAAGCATGACAGTTTGCTACGACCTGCGTTTCCCGGCATGGTGCCGCAACCGCGGACTGCGTTACGACATGTTGCTCATACCGGCCAACTGGCCCGACTCGCGCAGTTATGCGTGGAGCCATCTGCTTATTGCGCGGGCAATCGAAAATCAGGCGGTGGTGGTAGGCGCTGACCGTTCCGGTACTGACGACTATGGTTGTTATGACGGTCTGAGCGAGGTATATGATTTCATGGGAAAGCCGGTTGGCGTGCTCAGCGACAGCGGCATTATCTATGCCACCCTGCTTAAAGACAAATTGGAACAGTACAGGCGTCGTTTCCCATTTTACAAAGATGCCGACAACTACCGATTTGAATAGCATACCCGGATTAGAAGTGCTCCCACAACCCCTCCTATAGTGCCCTGCTTAATAACTATATAATAAATATTGGGAAACGGGGTCTAAAAGTATAAAAACCAACGGGGCAACCTCTTTTGAAGGCTGCCCCGCAGTTGTATTTTGCAAGGAAATTGGTTTACTTGCTGGCAATCGAGTCCGAAACGGTCAGACGGGCACGGCCTTTAGCACGACGACGTGCGAGGACTTTGCGACCATCGGGGGTAGACATTCTTTCACGGAAACCGTGTTTATTAACTCGCTTGCGGTTAGAGGGTTGGAAAGTTCTTTTCATTGCCTTTATAGTTTGTTGATTATTTTTCTTGCTTTTCGGAGTGCAAATTTAGTAGTTTTTTTTGAATATTGCAAATATTCGAGCGCCTTATTTCTTTATTTGCGTAATTTTACGTAATTTTGTACTGAAATGAATATAAGCAACTGGATATCCCTGCGCCTGAAGTTGGGCGGCGGCGGCTCGCGAAGCGCCTCCGCCGGGGTGGTGATTGCCGTAGCCGGGGTGGCACTGGCACTTATGATTATGGAGTTCACCGTATGTATAGTACTCGGCTTCAAGCATCAGATACGCGATAAAATCAGTGGGTTCGAGTCTGAAATTTCCATTGGCCCCCGATATACTGATTCATCCGGAGCTACCGCAGCCACCATACAGCTAACTCCGCAGTTAATCCGCGCTATAAGCGAGGCGGCTCCCCGGGCCACAGCTTCCGTAGTACTGCGCCAGCCGGTGATGCTGAAGACTGCCGACGATTTCTGCGCTCTGATTCTGACAGCCCGCGACGATAACCATGGTTTTGCTTTCGAACGGTCGATGATTATTGATGGCGTATGGCCCGACTATACCCGGGATAGTTGTGTCAACCATATTGTAATATCGGCCACCACAGCAAAACAGCTGCAGATACAGACCGGCGAAAAAATCGAGGCCACATTCTTTATCAACGACAATATAAAATCGCGCCGATACACCGTGGCAGGCATCTACAGGTCGGATATCAGCGACTACGACGGCACAGTAGCGTTCGCCGGAATCAAAGGTCTGCGCCGGGTGGCCGGTATAGACTCCATAAGCGGCACCGGCATAGACATCAGCGGCTTGCCTGTGGATAGTGTGCCGGCTGTTTCACAGCGCCTGTACGACATTCTGCTCGACGATTACTACAACGGACGCAGTGAGTATATCTACCCTGTCGACACGGTGCTGCATAAAGGTTCGATGTATTTCAACTGGCTGTCGCTCCTCGATACCAATGTGGTGGTAATATTCGCGCTGATGCTTTGCGTGGCCGGATTTACGCTTGTGTCGAGCCTTTTTCTGATTGTACTTGAGCGAGTTTCGACTATAGGCATATTGCGCACCCTCGGAGCGTCGAGGCGACTTATCCGCGGCATATTCCGCCGCATGGCCATGCGAATGGCACTGATAGGTATGTTCATAGGCAATATTTTTGGTCTGGGTCTGATGTGGCTGCAACAGCATTTCGGACTGCTGCAACTCGACCCTCAGATGTATTATTTGCGCAGTGTTCCGGTAGAATTCGATTTCACCGCCATACTCCTTATCAACATCGGAGTAGCCGCCGCAGCGTGGCTTGTACTCACAGTTCCGGCCATAGCCGCATCGCGCGTGGATCCCGCCCAAAGCGTGCGATATGAATAGAGCTTCAAAAAAAATGTCAAAATTCATCATTTTTGGCCTTTGTTTTGTTATAATGGAAATATATAGTTAATTTTGCATCACCAAAATCATCACGCATGCCAAATAAAAACAATATCAATGACCTCTCAAAACTTATTATTGAAGGTATCCAAAATCGTAAAGGTCGCAATATAAGCATAGTAGATATGACCCACATAGAGGCAGCTCCGGTAAGCCGCTTCATAATTGCCGAAGGCAACAGCAACATGCAGGTCGGAGCGATAGCTGACAGCGTACGCGAGTTTGTGCTTGAAAACGGCGATACAAAACCTTATAATTACGACGGCTACACAAACGCAGAGTGGATTGTGGTAGACTACGGCGACACCCTGGTACACATATTCCAGCCCGAAGCACGAATCCGCTACAACCTCGAAGACCTCTGGAGCGATGCCGTTATAACCGATATTCCGGATTTAGATTAATCATTCCCGCAAGGAGAAACTACACATAATCCTATATGCCAATACCTCCCAACTCATTCAATAACAAAGGCAACGGAAAGAAGAATCCGTTTCGCTTCAACATGTACTGGATGTATGCCATAGTGCTTATATTCCTGCTTGGCATGTATTACCTCGACGACAATACCATTACCAAAGAAGTGGATTACTCGCAGTTCACGGCCTATGCCGAACAGGGCGGAATCAAGAATCTTGTGGTATATGGCGATGCAAGAGAGGCGAAAGCCGAAATTTCCGATTCCCTTGCATCGGTGCTTTTCAAAAACACCGAGTATAAACCCGGGTCGAGCATCAAGCCTGAAATAACCACAACCATACCCTCCACCTCAAAATTCGACGACATGGTTGACAGCTGGCGTGTCAAAGGATACTTCAACGGAAGTGTCAAATACGAGAAAAGCAGCCAGTTCAACAGTCTGTTGTGGGCTTTTGGCCCCATTATTCTGATGATAGCAGTGTGGCTTTTTATAATGCGTCGTATGTCGGGAGGTGGCTCCGGTGGCGCCGGAGTGTTCAGCGTCGGCAAATCCAAGGCGGCTTTGTTCGATAAAAACAACTCAGTAAAGGTCACATTCAAGGATGTGGCCGGACAGGCCGAAGCCAAAACCGAAGTTGAGGAAATCGTTGAATTCCTCAAAAACCCCAAACGCTACACCGACCTCGGCGGCAAGATTCCCAAGGGTGCGCTGCTGGTTGGCCCTCCCGGCACCGGCAAGACCCTTCTGGCCAAGGCTGTGGCCGGTGAAGCCAATGTACCTTTTTTCTCAATGTCGGGCAGTGATTTTGTGGAAATGTTCGTAGGCGTGGGTGCATCGCGCGTACGCGACCTTTTCCGTCAGGCCAAGGAGAAAGCCCCCTGTATCGTATTTATCGATGAAATCGACGCTGTGGGCCGCGCACGTGGCCGCAACCCGAACATGGGCAGCAACGACGAACGCGAAAACACCCTCAACCAGCTGCTTACCGAAATGGACGGTTTCGGGTCGAACAGCGGTGTTATAATCCTTGCCGCCACCAACCGCGCCGACATCCTCGACAAGGCCTTGCTGCGTGCCGGACGTTTCGACCGTCAGATATATGTCGATCTGCCCGACCTCAACGAGCGTGTGGAAATTTTCAAAGTACACCTGCGCAACATAAAGACTGCTCCTGACCTTGACATCGACCTGCTGGCACGCCAGACTCCGGGTTTCAGCGGCGCTGACATTGCCAACGTATGCAACGAGGCTGCGCTTATTGCCGCCCGAAACGACAAGAAAGAGGTAACCCGCGAGGACTTCATTGCCGCTGTCGACCGCATAATAGGCGGCCTGGAGAAGCGCACCAAGATAACCACCGACGAAGAAAAACGTGCCATCGCCGTACATGAGGCCGGCCACGCAGCAGTGTCGTGGAATCTGCGCTACGCCAACCCACTGGTAAAGGTAACAATTGTGCCGCGCGGCAAAGCCCTCGGAGCTGCATGGTATCTGCCCGAGGAGCGTCAGATTACTCCCACCGAAGCGTTGCTCGACCAGCTTTGCTCGCTGCTGGGCGGACGTGCTGCCGAAGAGCTCTTCCTGGGACACGTAAGCACCGGTGCTGCAAACGACCTCGAACGTGTGACCAAGCAGGCTTATGCCATGGTTGTTTACTACGGCATGAGCGACAGACTGCCCAACCTCTGCTACTACGACAGCACCGGTCAGGACTATGGTTTCAGCAAGCCGTACAGCAACGAACGCGCCAAGATTATCGACGAGGAGGTAAGCCGTATTATCTCCGAGCAGTACCAGCGTGCGAAAGACATTCTTACAAAGTATGCCAAGGAGCACCACGAGCTGGCCGAGTTGCTGATAAAGCGCGAGGTGATATTCACCGACGATGCCGCACGTATATTCGGCCCCCGCAAATGGGCTTCGCGTACCGACGAGATTCTCGGCAAGAACGGCGATACCCCGGCACTACCCGAAGCATCGCCGGCCGAAGGCTCAGAATCGGATAATCAATCTGATAGCGGTGATTCACCCGCGCAAACGCCTCCGCCATACAACCCGGAATAGCCCTGAAAGCCCAAAGTTATCCAAAACAAAGACAACTTATACTGAATTTCAGCATATTAGCGATATTTTTAACGTTGAAAGTTTTCCAAAATGGAAAACTTTCAACGTTTTTATTTAAATAAAACTTGCCCGAATGGATAATTTTTCGTAGCTTTGCAGCCGCAATTGCAACGCAATTGCCTAAGGTAAGCGCCATAATCCCCCCAGAAAATAAACATAATGATACAGACTGTAGTGAAGCGCGATGGCCGTGTCGTGGGCTTCAACGAAGAAAAAATCAAAGCGGCAATCCGGAAGGCGATGATTCAGACCGAGCAAGGTGAGGACGAAAACCTTATCAACCGAATCTCGGTGCGCATATCGCTCAGCGGCGACGAACGCATGACTGTAGAACAGATACAGGACATGGTGGAGCTGGAGCTGATGAACTCACCCCGCAAGGAAGTAGCCAAACGCTATATAGCATATCGCGACCAGCGCAGCATTGCCCGCCGCGCCAAGACCACCGACATGTTCCACGAAATCATCGAGGCCAAGAACAACGATATCACCCGCGAGAACGCCAACATGAATACCGACTCGCCGGCAGGCATGATGATGAAATTCGCCAGCGAAACTACAAAGCCGTTCGTCGACGATTATCTGCTCTCGGCCGAAGTTCGCGAAGCCGTCCGCCACAACTACATACACATACACGACAAGGACTACTACCCCACCAAGAGCCTTACCTGCGTGCAACATCCGCTCGACCGCATACTCGAGTACGGCTTCATAGCCGGCCACGGTGAGTCACGCCCGGCAAAACGCATCGAAACAGCATCGATTATCGCCTGTATATCGCTCGAAACCGCCCAGAACGAAATGCACGGCGGACAGGCAATTCCGGCTTTCGACTTCTATCTGGCACCCTTCGTCCGCTCATCGTTTATTGAAGAAGTAAAGAATGTGGAAGTACTCAGTGGCGAAGACTACAGCAAACTGTACAACGCAAAGCTCGCAGACTATATAAAGCGCCCTCTCGACGGCCTCACCGGCAGCGACCGCGCCCTGCAGCATGCCATAAACCGCACCGTCAGCCGTGTTCACCAGGCAATGGAGGCATTCATACACAATATGAATACCATACACTCGCGCGGCGGCAATCAGGTGGTGTTCTCGTCGATCAACTATGGCACCGATACTTCAGCCGAAGGCCGCTGCATTATTCGCGAGCTGCTCAACTCCACATACGAAGGCGTGGGCAACGGAGCCACAGCCATATTCCCTATCCAGATATGGAAGAAGAAACGCGGCGTGAGCTATCTGCCCGAAGACCCCAACTACGACCTTTTTCAGCTGGCCTGCAAAGTAACCGCCCGACGGTTCTTCCCCAACTTCGTGAACCTCGACGCCACCTTCAACCAACACGAAAAATGGCGTGCCGACGACCCTCTGCGCTACAAATACGAGGTAGCAACCATGGGTTGCCGCACACGAGTGTTCGAAGACCGCTACGGCGAGAAGACCTCAATCGGACGCGGAAACCTCAGTTTCACCACCGTGAATATAGTACGTCTGGCCATAGAGTGCATGAACATCAAGGACAGGGCCGAACGCATCGATGCCTTCTTCCACCGCCTCGACAACGTACTCGACATAGCCGCGCGTCAGCTTTGCGACCGCTTTGACTTCCAGAAAACCGCACTCGTAAAGCAGTTCCCCCTGCTTATGTCCAAGCTGTGGAACGGCGCCTCCGAACTCGGTCCCGAAGAAACCATAGAGCCGGTAATCAATCACGGCACACTCGGCATAGGTTTCATCGGTCTGGCCGAATGCCTTGTAGCCCTTACCGGCAAGCACCACGGCGAAGACGAGCAGTCGCAGCAACTCGGACTGCGTATAGTAGGCCACATGCGCAGCCGTGCAAACGAATACAGCGAGAAATACAACCACAACTTCTCGGTGCTCGCCACCCCCGCCGAAGGACTCAGCGGCAAATTCACCGCCAAAGACCGCAAAACATATGGCTCGCTGCCAGGCATAACCGACCGTGCTTACTACACCAACTCGAACCATGTGCCGGTACACTACCACTGTTCGCCCCGCCATAAGGCACGCATCGAGGCACCCTACCACGAACTCACACGCGGAGGACACATATTCTATGTGGAAATCGACGGCGACGCAACCCACAATCCCGAAGCCATATCGGCCATAGTCGACCTTATGGACCGGCACAACATAGGCTACTGCTCGGTAAACCATAACCGCAACCGCTGCATGTACTGCGGTTATGAAGATGCCAGCAAAGACCTGCAGGAATGTCCGCGCTGCGGCAGCAAGACAATCGACCGCCTGCAACGCATCACAGGCTATCTGGTAGGCACTACCGACCGATGGAACAATGCCAAACTGGCCGAACTCAACGACCGCGTGGTACATGAATAACAGCATCCCAAACCTGCAAGACGATACCGGCCACACCTTGCGTGTGGCCGGTATCGTTGACGGCACAGCTGTCGACGGCCCGGGCCTGCGGACATCGATTTACTTCGCCGGCTGCGACCACCGCTGCCCGGGATGCCACAACCCGCACACCTGGCCCTTCGATGCCGGAGAAGACATAGCAGCCGACGAGCTTCTGCGACATATAGCCGACAACGATTTCGATGTTACCTTCAGCGGCGGCGACCCCATGTACCAGGCCGAACGTCTGGTGCCGCTGGCACGCGCCATAAAAGCCATGGGCAAAAGCATATGGTGCTACACCGGCTTTGTGTATGACGAGATACGCCACCGCGCGCCCTACTCTCAGTTGCTTGAATATATCGATGTTCTGGTCGACGGCCCGTACATCGAAGCCCTGCGCGACCCCTCGCTACGCTTCCGCGGCAGCTCCAACCAACGTATCATAGAGCTGCATCAATGATTTGCGTATCTCGCAAAAAAAATGTAAATTTGCAGCAGTAACCATAATAAATAAATCAGAAATGCTCAGAAAAGTAGTTTCAATCGCCGGCAAGCCCGGGTTATATAGCCTTGTAAGCCAGGGCAAAAACATGCTCATAGTAGAATCGCTGGCCGATGGCAAACGCGTTCCGGCATATGCACGTGACAAGGTGATGTCGCTCGGCGATATCGCAATCTATACCACCGACGACGATATGCCCCTGGGCGATGTACTCGATAAAGTGTTCGCATTCACCGAAGGCAAGGCTGTGGATGTCAAGAGTTTTGCTAACGACGCCGAAATGCGCGAGTACTTCGGAAAAATCCTGCCCGAGTTCGACAGCGAACGTGTGTACAACAACGATATCCGTAAACTCTTCAGCTGGTACAATATTCTGCTTGCCGCAGGCTTTACCAAATTCGCTCAGGAACTTGAAAGTGCGGAAAAACCGACAGAAGAACCCGAACAGGAATAAAACTTTTACAACAGCGAGAGAATGGCCTGAGGCCGTTCTCTCTTTTGTTTAAGTACGGGCAAAAAAGAAACGGCTGTCTCCCGACAGCCGTAAATCTTTTAACCTTAAATCTATTACCATGAAAAAACACAGTGCAAATAATCTATTTACGATATTCAAACACGGCCAAGTTACAATTGGTTCACAGCATGGCAGGGTTTAACTGATTTTAACACAGTTTTTCTATTATTTTTCCTAATTTTATGGTCGTAAATATAAGCGCTTCATGCAGCATTTAAAACAGCATTATCACATTTTAAAATGAGAATAAAGATATTAGTAATCGACGACGAAGAAGCTCTGTGCGAAATTCTCAAGTTCAACCTTGAAAAAGAAGGCTATGAAGTAGACTGCGCCTATAGTGCCGAAGAGGCACTTGAAATGGACCTTTCGAGCTACTCTCTGTTCATGGTCGACATAATGATGGATCAGCTCAGCGGATTCGACTTTGCCAAACGGATACGCAATAATCAGAAAACCGAAAACACTCCTGTGATTTTCTGCTCGGCACTCACCGGCGAAGACGACAAGGTGATGGGTCTGAACATCGGAGCCGATGACTATGTGACCAAACCGTTTGTAATCGGCGAGGTCCTTGCCCGCGTACGTGCGGTGCTTCGCCGGACCAAATCGGCCCAGCAGATAGCGTACAACGTGTCGCAGAGCATTTACGAGCCCGATATCAGATTCCGCGAACTGCGGGTAGACCGGAACGAAAAAGTCTGCTATCTGCAAGGCAGCCAGGTACAGCTCACACGCACCGAATTCGACATGATACTCTTCTTCCTCACCCACCGCAACCGCATTTACTCGCGCGAAGAAATCATATCGAAAGTATGGGGTGAGGATGTGGTGGTAACACACCGCACCATAGATACCAACATAACCAGACTCCGCAAGAAGCTGGGCGAATACGGCAACAATATAGTCACACGCCAAGGCTTCGGCTATGGATTTAAGGAGGCGTATTAGCTACCAGTGGCAAATGTTCATACTGATGGTGGTGGCCATATGGGCCCTCATCTTCGGTATGTCGTATTGGCAGTATTCAAACGAAAAAGAGTATCGCAAGATGCTCATCGACAATCAGCTGAACGTTATCAGCGACCGCATAAAGTATGCCTATGAACGCAACACCGACATCAGACCGTTCATTGAGTTCATAGGCAACTACTTTATGAACAACGACCGTACCAACAGTACATTCGACAAGCTGCGGGTATCGGTGTACGAAGACGGCCGACTGATACAGAGCATAGGCGATGTGGTGCTGCTGAGCGACGAAGAAACTGCCCGTGGCTCGGGCTATACCAATACCCCGGACTTCGACGTGAATTCGACCGAACTGCTCAAAGAAGGCAGCTTCTACTTTCAGGCTCCGGTAGATACTATCCGCGGTCACGAACTCAAAATCTACACCGTGCTGCCTGCCGACGAAGATATATCCAAGGCCACTCTGCCTAACAAAAGCATCTGGTTTGTGGTATTCGGCCTTGCTATAGCCATGACTGTCGGAGCTTACTATATGTCGCGCTATTTCGGACGCAACATCAAGATTCTGCGCCTCTTTGCCGAACGCGCAGCCACCGACCCCAACTTCATTCCAAACATGGATTATCCGCACGATGAACTCGGCGAAATATCGCGACAGATTATCCACATGTACAACGAGCGGTCGAAGACTGTACTTAAACTCAAACGAGAACACAAAGTGGCCCTTCATGCCATGGAAGAGAAAGCCCGCATGAAACGCCAGCTCACCAACAATATAAACCATGAGCTGAAGACACCTATCGGCGTAATCAAAGGCTACCTCGACACCATAATCGAGAATCCGGATATGGACCCGGCATCGCGGACACACTTCCAGCTCAAGGCCCGTGAGCATGTCAACCGTCTGGTTAATCTTATTACCGATGTCAGCGCCATCACGCGACTCGAAGAAGGTACCGGAATGATAAGCACCGAAGAACTCGATTACCACGATGTGGTCTATAACATATCAAACGATGTCGAGGAGTCCGGAGCCGCAGGCAATTTGGAATTTGTGTACGACGTGCCGCTCGACTGCATGGTAGTGGGCAATTACAACCTGCTGTCAGGCATGCTGATAAATCTTGTTAAAAACGCATCGGCATATTGCAAGGGCACCGAATGTGGCGTAAATCTACTCGGCGAGGACGAAGATTTCTATTACTTTGTTTTCTTCGACAACGGCATAGGCGTAGGCGAGGAGCATCTGCCCCATCTGTTCGACCGTTTCTACCGCATCGACAGCGGACGCTCGCGCAAAGCCGGAGGTACAGGTCTGGGGCTGCCTATAGTGCAAAGCACCATAGTTGCACACGGAGGCAAAATCGAGGTCCGCAACCGCAAGGGCGGTGGCCTTGAATTTCATTATAGTCTGCCCAAGGCTTAAACTACGGTTAAAAACCAAGCCCCCGTCCCGTTCCACAATATTTTAATAGCACCCCGAAAGTAATACAAAAACTTTCGGGGTGCTGTTATTTTATATGGTTCTCTGTGTGAGTTTATTTCAGTTCTACCGGCCTAAATGCGCTTCCTGACAGGTCCTGCTATGCCTTACCTTGCCGGAGCTGCTCGGTATAGTGGCTGATATTGGCAAGATGCTCCACAATAGGCAACTGCTGCGGGCACTTATGCTCACAAGCCCGGCACTGTACGCAGCGGTTGGCCTGACGCAGACGAGGCACCTCGCGGTCGTACCCCACAAGATAGGCACGGCGAGCCTCGGCATATCGCGGGTCGTTCACATCGCGCGGAGCGTTGTCGTCGTTAATGCATTTGTTGTAGTGGCGGAATATGCCCGGTATATCCAGGCCATACGGACATGGCAGACAGTAGCGGCAGTCGGTACATGGCACAGTGGCGTTCTGCAGAATATCGAGAGCCGCCAGGTGCAGGAAGGTCCGTTCGTCATCGTTCAACGGATTGAGAGGCGAATATGTGGCAAGATTATCCTGCAGATGCTCCATGTACATCATGCCAGAAAGCACAGTCAGGACTTCGGGGAATGTACCGGCATAGCGGAAAGCCCACGAAGCGATTGAATCGTCCGGGCGACGCTGTTTCATTTTTGCCTCGACATTTTTGGGCACTTTTGCCAGACGTCCGCCCAGCAGCGGTTCCATAATCACTACCGGAATATTACGTGCGGCGAGTTCCCGGTAAAGATATTCGGCTTCGGGCATTCCCCGGCGTAAGTTCGACTTGTCGTCCCAGTCGACATAATTGAGCTGAATCTGCACGAAATCCCAGTGAGTCTTGCCTTCGTCCATCAGGCGCATAAGGTAGTCGAAGACGCTTATATCGCCGTGGTACGAGAAACCGAGATTGCGTACTGTGCCGTCGGCTCTGCGTTCTTTCAGGAAGTCGAGTATTCCATTATCTTCGAACCGGGCACGATAGGTCTGCATAGGGTCGAGGTCCTCGCTCCGTCCGCCAATGGCATGAAGGAGCATGTAGTCGATATAATCGGTCTGCAGGTTTTCGAGCGACTGATTGAACATCTCAATCGATTTTTCGCGCGGCCAGAATGCGGGGTCGAAGTTCGACAGTTTGGTAGCTAGGAAGTATGAGTCACGCGGGTGTCGGCTAAGAGCGACACCCATAGCCCGCTCGGACTGACGTTTGCAGTACATTGGCGAAGTATCGTAATAATTCACGCCGTGAGCCATGGCGTAGTCGACCGATCGGTTCACGGCCTCCTGGTCGATGACGCTTTCCGAGTCGCGCGCACTATCATTGGCAGTAGTCGGCAGTCGCATGCAGCCGTAGCCGAGAATCGACACTTTGTCGCCGGTGTTGTGGTTGGTCCGGTAGGTCATTTCGCCTTGGGCACGCGGCCGGGCCGGGGTATTTTCGGAATTACCTGCCGAGCAGGCTCCGAGAGCGCCGGCCGCAGCGACTATATCCATGTATTTCAAGAAACTGCGACGCGAGAGGCCGTTGTTGTCGTTATTACTGAGCTTGCTCATAATCAGAGTTCACGATGTATTTCTATACCCTCGACGTGTATGGCCGAGTGGTCGGATGATTTGATGATTTCTGCTGTACCCACCGGACAGTTGTATTCGCATGCTCCGCAGCCGATACACAGTTCATCGTTCACCACGGGCATAAGTTTGCGTTCGGGCCGCTCCGGGTCGGCGGGCACCATGCTGATGGCGCCTGAAGGACACTGGCGGCTGCAGTTGCCGCAGAACTGTCCGTTGGCCGATATGCAAAGGTCGAGGTCCACAACCGCACGGCCAATCTTGGTGGAGGACTTCAGTGCGGTGTCAAGCGGAAGGATTGCACCGGCGGGACACACCTGCGAGCACGCTGTACACTCAGGACGGCAATAAGCATCGGTAAACTCCAGGCGCGGCTGCATGAAAGTGTCGAGCCCGGTCGACGGCCTCAGCACACCTTCGGGGCAAGCGCGCACACACAGTTGGCAGGCAGTACAATGACGGCCGAGGTGCAGCAGGCCTTTGGAGCCGGGCGGTACTATAGGTGTTTTGCGCAGCGGCGCTTTCTTCTGACGTATCGCAGCAAGTGCGCCGTCGCCTTCGGTCGAGGCCTTTACAGCCATGGCTCCGGCCACCATACCGCCTGTGAGCAGAAAAGCCCGGCGTCCGGCGCCATCTACTTTGCCGGCGGCCGGACGAGCGCCGGCCAGCGAACGGCCGCGTCGCCAGGTGTAGCGTATGGCTCCTGTCGAACAGTTGTCGATACAGTCCATACAGGCCACACAGCGCGTATGGTCGATTTTGTGTTCCTTGCCGTTGATGCAACGGGCCTTGCAGTTGCGCTCACATTTGCGGCAGCCGTTGCAGCGCGAAGTATCTATCATGGGGCGCATAAGCGCGTATTTCGACATATAGCCGAGTATTGTGCCCACAGGACAGATTATATTGCAGTAATCGCGGCCTCCGCGCCATGCCATTGCTGTAACTACTGCCAGAGTTATTACAGCCACAACAAGCACAGGCACCGTTATGATGATACTCACAGGCGTAAACATGTAGTTGCCTTCAGCTGCCGACCAGCCTGCCAGACAGTTGTTGAGCCAGTCGTAGCCCGGAGCGAAAATCTGCGAAGCTATGCGTCCGTAGGCGCTGTATGGCTCGAGGAGTCCGGCGAAAGCAGCCGCCGTGGCGGTAATAAGGCCGAGGATAAGCAGCACGGCAAAACATGTCAGTACAGTCAGCCGGACACGGCGCCATGCGGGAGTGAAGCCAAAGCGGTTTTTCTGCTTCTTGCGCGGCACTCCGAACCATGAGCGCAGCCGTATAATCACATCCTGATATATGCCCAGCGGGCATATCACCGAGCAGTACACCCTACCAAGCAGCAGTGTAAGGGCTATGAGGAACAAAATGGCCAGAATGTTCATTGACAGCAACGCCGGTATGAACTGTATCTTTGCCATCCAGCCCCAGTAATGCCGCGCAATGTCGCTGAGATCAAGAAAAAGGAGAGTCACAGCAAGCAGGCTTAGACAGCCTGCGGCTATTCTGGTTTTCTTTAGCATATTTTATGTGATGTGTTCGGTGATTATTCGTCAATTACGAACTCTTCGGAGAGTGTTTCGATAGTGGGCGTGCCTTCGTCAATCAGTTGTTTGTCGGCACAGCGCAGCACACGTCCCGGAAAGCGGTCAAGCATCGACAGGTTGTGAGTGGCCACCACTACAGCGGTGCCCGAAGCTGCTATGTCATATAGGCTGTTTATAATCTGGCGGCCTGTTTCGGGGTCGAGGTTGCCGGTAGGTTCGTCGGCAAGAATCAGCTCGGGTTTGTTCAGCAGTGCTCGCGCTATGACAATACGCTGCTGCTCGCCGCCGGATAGTTCGTGTGGCATCTTGTACGACTTGTTGGTCATGCCCACCTCGCGCAACACCTCTTCGATACGCTGTTCCTTATCGGCTTTGTTGCGCCAGCCTGTGGCGTCGAGTACAAATTCGAGGTTTGCAAACACATTGCGGTCGGTAAGCAACTGAAAATCCTGAAATACAATACCTATACGGCGTCGCAGCATGGGTATATCCTTACGGCGGATTGATGATAAGTCGAAGTCAAGAACGCGGGCATCGCCTGCGGCCACCGGCACCTCGGCATACATGGTTTTAAGCAGCGAGCTTTTGCCACTGCCCACACGCCCTATGAGATATACAAATTCGCCAGGTTCGATTTTGAAGTCGACATGCTTGAGCACCACAAGTTCTTTGCGTGCTATATCGACATTTTTATATTGTATAATGACAGACATAAAAAGCAGTATTCTTCGGATTGAATAATATGGTTGCAGACATAGTGCAACCCGGTTGCAAATTTAGCGATATTTTTGTTTTTATGCAACTTCGGACAAGGCTGCCCAAGGCTTTTTCACTAAATTTGCATAAAAATTTTTATGCAATCCGACATAATGAAAAGAATAACCGCAATTTGTATCAGCGCCGCATTGCTGAGTTTCTGGTCGTGTGGGCACAACCACAGCCATGAACATGAACACGACCATGAACATGAACAAGAACACCAACATGACCATGACCATGACCACGACCACGGACATGAAGCAGCCGAGAGCCACGAACATGCCGAAGGCGAAATAGTGCTTGAACCAGAAATGGCCGCCCGCTTCGGTGTCCGCATCGACACCGTGCGCAACGGCATGCACTCCGAGGCCTTGAAGGCCGCAGGTACTTTCCTGAGTTCCAACAGTTCGATGGCCGGTGTTACCGCTCCACTCGCCGGCACGGTAAGCTATCCGGCATCGGTTACAGTGGGTGCCAAGGTTCGGCGCGGAGCTGCAGTGGCACACATACGTCCGGGCTCAGTCGAAGGCGGCAACACCAATGCCGGCGCCAAAGCTGCCATGGATGCAGCCAAGCGCGAACTCGACCGTCTGAAGCCACTCTACGACGACCGTCTGGTGACAGTAGCCGAATATAATGCCGCTCTGGCAGCTTACGAGCAGGCCAAGGCAGCCTACTCTCCCGCTGCCTCCGGGGCTGTCCACGCTCCGATATCCGGAGTGATTACCTCTGTCGACATCCCGTCGGGGGCTTATGCCGATGCCGGCGCCGTACTGATGCAGATAAGCAGCGGAAGCGACCTTACCCTGCGTGTGGATGTACCCCAAAGCCGCTATGGTATGGCCCGGCGGGCCGTCGATGCCAATGTTATTCTGTCCGACGGCAGTGCCATGAGCGTGAGCGCCATGGGTGGCCGGCGTATTTCGGGGGCAGAGGCCGGCGCCAGCGCCCCCAACGGTTTCGTATCGGTGTACTTCAGCGTGCCCGCATCCGAAGCTGTGGCTCCCGGAGCTACCGCCGAGGTGTATCTGCTTGGCGAAGTCGCCGACAAGGGCATTGCCATACCCCGCAGCGCTTTGAGCGAGCAGCAGGGTTCGTACTTTGTATATGAAAAAATCGGCGACCACGCTTACCGCCGTCTGCCCGTGACCATTGGCGGCAGCGACGGAATAAACACAATAATAACATCGGGACTGAAAGGCGGCGAAGCTATCGTCACCGAGGCGGTAACAACAGTCCGTCTGGCAGAGAACTCCGGTGCCATTCCCGAAGGTCACAACCATAACCACTGATTCAGATGCTGAACCGTATTATCCATTTTTCGTTATATAACCGCCTGACAGTGGTAATACTGTCGGCGGTGATTCTGATAGCCGGCACACTGGCCATGCTGCGCACCGATGTCGATATTTTCCCCGACCTCAACGCCCCCACTGTGGTAGTAATGACCGAGGCTCGCGGCCTTACTCCTGAAGAAGTCGAAAAGGTGGTAAGCTACCCTATCGAATCGGCTGTAAACGGTGCAACCGACATTCGCCGCGTGCGCTCACAGTCGAATTCGGGCTTCTCAATCGTATGGGTCGAATTCGACTGGGGCACTGATATATACCGTGCCCGCCAGATTGTGAGCGAACGCCTTACTACTGTGGCCGAACAGATGCCGCAGGGTGTCTCGGCTCCGGTTCTTGGCCCGCAGTCATCGATTCTGGGCGAGATGATGATTATAGGTCTTACCGCCGACAGCACATCAATGCTCGACCTGCGCACAATCGCCGACCGAACCATAGCTCCGCGTCTGCTTGCCATGGGCGGAGTGTCGCAGGTATCGGTGATAGGCGGCGAGGCCAAGGAATATCAGATACGTTTGAAACCCGAGCTGATGCAGGCTCGCAATGTTAGCATCGACGAGGTGGCCGATGCCGTGGCCGGCCTCAACGACAATGCTTCGGGCGGCGTGGTATATGACTATGGCAACGAATATCTGATTAAAGCCGAGTTCAACACCACCGACCCCTCGCAGCTGGAACTTGCCGTTATCCGTGCCGATGAGAACGGCCCTGTGGTTCTGGCCGACGTGGCCGACATAGTGGTGGCCGGCCAACAGCCGCGTATTGGTCTGGCCGCTGTAAACAGTGTTCCGGCGGTAATCATTACCGTGACCAAGCAGCCTAAAGCATCGACTATCAACCTTACGGCAGATATCGACGCTGCTTTGGCCGACCTGGCCCACACTCTGCCTGCCGACATCCATATCAACACCGACATTTTCCGTCAGGCCGACTTTATCGACACCTCTATTACCAACCTGCAGGAAGCATTGCTCGAAGGCGCCCTTATGGTAATCGTGGTGCTGCTGTTCTTCCTTATGAACCTGCGCACCACCCTCATATCGGTAGTGGCGCTACCACTGTCGATTATAGTTTCAATGCTGGTACTCAACCTGATGGGATTCACCATCAACACCATGAGTCTAGGTGGTATAGCCATTGCCATAGGTTCGCTGGTCGACGACGCCATAGTCGACGTGGAGAATGTCTACCGCCATCTGCGACTCAACGCCGCACTGCCCGAAGGCGAGCGACGCAGCAAACTCGAAGTGATATATCACGCCTCGGCCGAAGTACGTACACCTATTTTCAACTCGTCGCTTATAATTATAGCCAGCTTCCTGCCGCTGTTTTTTCTGAGCGGCATCGAGGGCCGTCTGCTTATGCCGCTTGGCATAGCTTTCATAGTGGCGCTGATAGCCTCGACTGTAGTGGCGCTGACTGTTACTCCGGTGCTGTGTTCGCTGCTGCTCGGCAACAAAGCCGACAACGATAAGCTCTCGAAAGAGCCTGCCACCGCTCGCAAACTGCGCCGGCTTTACACCTGCGCTCTGGAGGCCGTGCTTAAGCGCCCGAAGCCTATTCTGCTGGCGACAGCCCTGCTGTTTATCGGAGCCTGCGCGGCACTGCCCTTCCTGGGCCGCGGCTTCCTGCCCAAATTCAACGAGGGCTCGTTTACAATCAACATCGCCACCCTGCCCGGTGTGTCGCTCGACGAAAGCGACAAAATCGGACGTCAGGTCGACTCCATAATAATGGCCGTGCCCGAAATACATACCGTATCGCGCAAGACCGGCCGCGCCGAACTCGACGAACACTCACAGGGTGTGAACGCCTCGGAAATCGAAGCGCCATACGTGCTGGCCGACCGCAGCCGCGAGGAAATTGCAGCCGAACTGCGCAGCCATCTGAGCGAGATTCCCGGTATTAATATCGAAATAGGCCAGCCCATTTCGCACCGTATCGACGCCATGCTGTCGGGTACTGAATCGGCTGTGGCCATCAAGATATTCGGCGATGATCTGAACACACTTATGAGCCTTGGCAAAAAAATCAAACATGAAATAAGCGGCATACCTGGTGTGGTTGATGCCAACGTGGAGCAGCAGTTCGAACGTCCGGAACTGGTAATACGTCCCCGACGCGAGGTTATGGCCGCCTACGGTGTTACACTGCCACAGTTCAGCCGTGCAATCTCAACTGCACTGGGCGGTGTGGAGGTATCGCAGCTTTACGACAGCGGTTGGCCCTATCCGGTGACACTGATTGCAGACCCTGAGGCCAGAATGTCGATTGACGCCATCTCTAATTTGAGTGTCGACTCGCCGCGCGGCCACGTAACCATAGGCGCACTGGCCGAGGTTATCAGCTCGACGGGTCCCAACAGTGTCAGCCGTGAGAATGTAAAGCGACGCCTGGTGGTTTCGGCCAACGTCGAGGGACGCGACCTTCGCAGCACCGTAAATGAAATACGCCAAAAGATTGCCGATGAGGTAACACTGCCCGAGAACTACTATGTGTCGTACGAGGGGCAGTTCGAAAACGAGGCCCAGGCATCGCGCACTCTGCTGTTCACCTCGCTGGGAGCGCTGCTGATTATACTTATGCTTCTTTACGGACAGTTCAAAAACATGCGCCAGTCGCTGCTGATACTCATTAATATGCCTCTTGCCATGATTGGCGGAGTGATGATTCTGCTGCTTACAGGCGGCGAACTGAATATCCCCGCTATAATCGGCTTTATATCGCTCATAGGCATTTCGACCCGCAACGGCATGCTGCTGATTGCCCACTACAACGATCTGGCCGCACAAGGCCGCGATGCCATCAGCCGCACCATACACGGCTCAGCCGACCGTCTGCTGCCGATTGTAATGACTGCCCTGACTTCGGCCCTGGCCTTGATACCGCTGGCACTGACCGGCGGCCGCGCCGGCAACGAACTGCAGTCGCCAATGGCCATTGTGATACTTGGTGGTCTGATTTCGTCGACTGCGCTCAATATGTTTGTGGTTCCGGCCATATATTATCTTCGCAACCGAAAGGAGGAAAACAAAGCATGAAACATCTGATTCTAACACTGATGTCGGGTTGTGTGGCCATGTCGCTCAACGCAGCCGACCCCTTTGCCGATATTGAATCGCACGTGATGGCGAACAACACCGACCTGGCCTCCCTCGCAAGAGCCAACGAGGCCGACAATCTTGCCGCAGCCTCAGAAAACAACCTGTCGGATCCCGAAATAGAATTCGAACACCTCTGGGGCAAAGGCTCAGTGAAATGGGGCGCCGGAATAAGCCAAAGTTTCGAATGGCCGGGCCTGTACGGAGCCCGCAGCAAGGCCAACAAAGCAGGTGCTGAAGCACGCCGCCTGATGTTTGAGTCAGAACGTGCCGATTTGATATTCAAATCGCGGCAGCTGATGCTCGAAATAGTTGGCATACGCCAACAGATGCAGTTCGCCGATTCAATAATTTCCAATCTCGAACATCTGTTGGCCACCACACAGCTGGCCATGCAGCGCGGACAGGCCACCCGCCTCGACGTAAGCAAAGCCCGCTTCGCCCTGCTATCGCTCAAGCAAGAGCGCGAAAGATACACCGACCTGCTGCAGAGCAGCAGGTCGCAGCTTGTGGCTCTGAACGGCGGCAAGAATGTCGACATCAGCAGTCTTGACAGCTATCCGGAGGCCTCTCTGCTTGCACAGAACGAGTATATAGAGGCTTTCGACAGCAACGCCCCATTTGCGGCAGCCATGCGGGCCCGTGTGGAAGCAGCCAATGCTGAGGCCGGTGCAGTCCGCCTCCTTTCCATGCCGGGCTTTACCGTAGGGTACCGCCATGCCTATGAGGAACAGACACATTTCAACGGTTTCTCGCTGGGCATAAGTCTGCCGCTATTTTCAGGCCGGCACAAGCGAAAGGCTGCAGATGCTGCTGTTTTGGCCGAAAAACTCGGAGCTGACAGCTACACTATAAGCATGCACGCCGACATTGCCGCAGCCCATACAAAGGCAAGCCGCATGCAGGCCCGCCTCGACGACTTCCGCAAGGCATTTGATGACTGCGACTACACCGGTATTCTTACCCGTTTATACGAAAACGGCCAAATCAACGTTATTGATTATATCAACGAAATCAATTATTACTTAGGTGTGCGCCGTGAGTACCTTCAGCTGCAAAACGAATACCAGCTCACGCTCGCATCTCTAAACCGATACCTTTAATGGAAGCAAACGACTATATTTTCGGCATACGCGCCGTGATGGAAGCCATCGAAAGCGGCAAACAGATTGACAAAGTAATGGTTCGCAACGACTTAAACGGACAGCTCGCAGGCGAGCTGTTCAGTCTGCTGCGGGCCAACGACATACGCCCGCAGCGTGTGCCCGAGCAGAAACTCAACCGTATCACACGCAAGAACCATCAGGGCGTAATAGCCTTTGTATCGGCTGTAAACTACTACAGCCTGCGCCAGGTTGTCCCCACCCTGTTCGAAGATGGCATACTGCCCATGCTGGTGGTGCTCGACGGCATTACCGACGTGCGCAACTTCGGCGCCATTGCCCGTACGGCAGAGTGCTGTGGCGTAAACGCCATAGTCATTCCCGAACGTGGCTCAGCCGGTGTCAACGCCGATGCTGTAAAGACCTCGGCAGGTGCCCTGCTGCACTTGCCTGTTTGCCGCGAACGCTCGCTCAAGGAATCTGTTGAATACCTGAAACTCAGCGGCTACACCATAGTGGCAGCATCGGAGAAAGCCGACATTAACTACACCAAGACCGATTTCACCGGCCCTGTGGCAATAGTGATGGGCGCAGAAGATGTAGGCATCTCACCCGAAATTCTCAGCCTATGCGACAACATGGTGTCCATACCCATGTTCGGCCATATAGGCTCGCTGAATGTTTCAGTTGCTGCCGGTGTAATGCTTTACGAAGCTGTTCGCCAGCGCCTCGAATCCGACATGGAGGTTATCTGAGCCAATAAAGCCGACATGAAACCAATATATTATCTGCTTGCTTCAGCGCTGCTCCTTACAAGCTGCGCCCAAAGTCCGTCGGTGACTTCGCCCGACGGCAATATAAGTGTTTATATCAGCCGTGATGGTACATCGCTGACATACAACGTCTGCGTCGGAGGCGAGCAACTGATTCTGCCCTCGCGACTGGGCCTCGACGCCGACGGCCTTATCCCCGACGAAGATGCTAAAATGACTGTCAGCCACAGCAGTTTCGACGAAACCTGGCAACAGCCCTGGGGCGAGAACAAGGAAATACGCAATCACTATAACGAAGTGGCCGTAACCCTCAGCGACGACAATCTTGAGTACACCGTGCGTGTACGTGCGTTCGACGACGGCTTGGCATTCCGTTACGAATGGAATCGGGCGTCGGGCGACTCTGTGGTGGTGCGCGACGAACTGACCGAGTTTGCCTTCGCCCGTCCCGCCACGACATGGGCCATACCGGCAAGTTTCGAAACCTACGAACTCGAATACCGCAACCTGCCGCTCGACAGCGTATCCGATGCCAATACTCCGCTGACCTTCCAGGTTGATTCGGCGGCTCTGTTCGGCTCGATACACGAGGCCTCGCTCTACGACTATCCCGAGATGACTCTGCGCCGCACTGAAGGCCGCACACTCAAGGCCGACCTGGCCCCAATGCCCGACGGCGTAAAGGCTTACCTGCCCGCGCAGTTCGCCACTCCATGGCGAACCATACAGCTTGGCCAAACTGCCTGCGACCTTATCAACTCAGGCATGATTCTCAATCTTAACGAACCATCGAAAATAGCCGACACCTCGTGGATTAAGCCTCAGAAATACGTGGGCATCTGGTGGGGAATGCACCTTGGTACTATGACATGGACAATGGGTCCGCGCCACGGCGCCACCACTGAAAACGCCATCAGATATATCGACTTTGCGGCCGACAACAATCTGCAAGGCGTACTGTTCGAAGGTTGGAACGAAGGCTGGGAAAACTGGGGCGGCAATCAACATTTCGATTATGCCAAGGCTTATGCCGACTTCGACATCGATTCGATTGCAGCTTATGCCCGCCACAAAAACATCGAGCTGTGGGCTCATAATGAAACCGGTGGCAACATACCCGAATACGAGGCTGCTCTCGATAGTACTTTCGCCTACTATCAGTCGCTGGGCATACACACCGTGAAGACCGGCTATGCCGGCGGATTCGCCGGCGGTCAATATCACCACTCGCAGTACGGCGTGCGCCACTATCAGAAAGTTGTTGAAACCGCCGCCAAGTATCAGCTTATGGTCGATGCCCACGAACCTATAAAAGAAACCGGCATACGCCGTACATGGCCCAACATGATGACCCGCGAAGGCGCCCGAGGCATGGAATGGAACGCTTGGTCGGCCGGCAACACACCCGAATATCTGTGTACCCTGCCCTTTGTGCGCCTTCTTTCCGGTCCGATGGACTACACTCCGGGCATATTCGACATAAACTACGAACGTGCGAAGGCCGATTCCGGACGTCTGGAATGGAACGGTCCCAACGACTACTGCAAAATCAACACCACCGTGGCTCGCCAGATTGCCAACTGGGTGATAATATATTCGCCCCTGCAGATGGCTGCCGACCTGATTGAAAACTACGAGGGCCACGACGCATTCCGCTTCTTCCGCGACTTCAATGCCGACTGCGACTGGTCGAAGGCTCTGCAAGGCGAAATAGGCAAATACATAGCCGTGGTACGCCGAGCCGGCGAAAATTTCTATTTCGGAGCCGGCACCGACAGCGAAGCGCGCACCCTTACTGTGACTCTCGACTTCCTGAAAGACGGCATAACATACACCGCGCGAATCTACGCTGATGACCCCGCCGACCCAACCAAGGTAGTCATAAGCGAGAAGCAGGTAACTGCATCCGATACTATTACGGTCGAAATGGCTCCCTCCGGCGGACAGGCAATCACTTTCATGCCCGTAATAGCGAATACCTAAGTATAAAAAAACGTTAATCTCGCACTGAAATTCGTACAGACTCCAAAAGTCAAGGCAATGAAATCGCGTGCGGTCAATACAGTACCTTTGCAACTGTATTGACCGCACTTGTGTAGAGTGTCGAACTATTCCGAGAGAGCGATATAGGCACCTATCAGACATTTTACGGCAAATAATACGTTATCGGGTGCCAAAATCCGGCTGATATGGTCGGGTATATCAAATCACGATTCAATCGACCGTAAAAAAGGGCAATACAAATTTACTCTGTATTTCCGGATTTATAACTGCTCTGTAATTTATCGCTGAAGGATTCCCTGAGAGCTATCCGCAGTCCGTTTAAGAACGATTCATGGATATATATTGAAGAAGTCGGACAGTTATCAGCGCATAACCGGCACTGAATACAATTTTTCTCGTCAGTCGGCAAAACCGTATCTCTTCGTGCGAATATGTGCATCGGACAAACCTTGATACA